>NZ_KE384145.1:0-239482 GCF_000424165.1 Butyrivibrio sp. AE3006
AACAAGAGCAGCCTCGCTTCGGGAATAGTTTTCAAATATAAGTGTTTTGAAAGGCTGATTGCGATGCCTGGGCACAGACAGGGTGATTGTACCTATACGCGTATTGAGTTTGCGTTCGCGGGAACCATTCCGGCTATCCATGCGTTCATCGCTGCGCTCGTAACGTTCAGCACCAAGCTGCTCAGTTGATTCAGCAACCAGGACAGCATTAAGGCTGTCAGTTAAAAGCTTACGAAATGCCTCATCATGGTCTGATGACAATAATTGTAGAATTTCATCCTGATTTAAAGTAATATTGAGTTGAGCCATTGTGTTCTACCTCCGGTATTATTTAGGGTTGTGGTGATTCTATTATACCTAAAGGTAAGAGCCAGTGGCTTTTGCTTTTATAATACAATATTCAATTTACACCATTATAAGGACGTTACTATATGATGCACTTTTATATACTTTTTTCTGTGCTTTATAAGTACCCGGGGTGAGTGTTACAGGAAATGCTTATCGAAAAAGTATATAAGTCAAATTATCATTTTCAATTTATATACCGAGCGAAGAAGTTACGGGAGAAATAGGTATATAAATTTGACTTAAGAGCTTTTCTTATATATGTTGTGCAAAAAGGCGCGTTACAAATATTTTAGTAACACTTTTGTAAAAAGACAGAATCGAGATTTGTGGAGGATGTTATGTTAAAAGATTATGAAATAGATAAACCAATTCTTGAAACGGACAGATTGATTATTCGTGTGCTTAACGAAAATGATGTGCCTGATTTAAAAGAGTGGCTTGGGAGAGATGAAATCTATACATATTGGGGCAGAAAAGCAATTAAGAATGAGAAAAATCCTGAGCTTATGTTTATTGATCCCCGCCCTTGGGTAAAAAGAAAACCTTCTCCTGATTTTGATTGGGGAATTGTACTAAAAGAATCCAATAAAGTGGTGGGTATGATTTCGGTATTTAATATCCAAAATTCCAGAATGGGTGATATAGCATACAGAATCAATCCTGAGTACTGGCATATGGGAATTACTACAGAAGCTTTAAAGGAAGTGGTACGGTTCATATTTGAGAACACAGAAATAGACCGTTTGAACGGAAATGCGGATGTAAGAAACATTGCTTCAAATAAGGTTATGGAAAAATGTGGTTTTATAAAAGAAGGGACCGTTCGCCAAGGAAAAATGGTTTCTGTTTATTGTGATTATAATATTTATGGCATGCTCAGAGATGATTATGTGAGCTTGCATAGTATAAACGATTAAATTAATCCCAGGAGTGATATGTACCCCTTTCACTGGTTGTCCAGTAAAAAGGGTACACATCACTCCTGGGATTTTTATTACTCAAAAATATTCACCATAATGATCTCGTCGCGGTAGGTTCCGTCCAGGAGCTTGAAGGCTCTAGGGTTGATGCCGTACTCCTTGAAGCCGCTTTTCTCGTAGAGGTGGCGGGCTCTTTCGTTGTCGCTGTAGACGCCAAGCTCAAGCTGTTCGAAACCGTTGAGTTTTGCCTGCTCGATGGCAAGGGACATCATGTAGCTGCCAAGTCCCATTCCGGTGTATTTCTGACGGATAGACATTCCAAGATAGCCTCTGTGCATATATTTAAGATGAGGGCGAACCATGAACACACCGAGATCGCCGACAATCTGATCTCCGAGGAAAGCATTGATCATGAAATCTGTCTTACTTGCTTCGAACGAATCAAGAAAGCCTTTCATTCTCTCCAGATTGAATGGGCCATCTTCAGGTTCTCTTGCCAAGAAATGAGTCTCTGCCGCAGTGGTCTCCCTAAGGTCTTTTAGAAGCGGCGCATCTTCTGAACGAGCACTTCTTATTATCGCTTCTTCCCCATTTGGAAAAACAAATTTTCTTTCTTCAATCAACATCTCTTATTCTCCCATTTCTCTACCATTCTTGTGTTATGCCAGATTGCATGCAGCACTGCATTTGCCGAATTCTTTTAAGCTGCCTAATTCCTTAGATATCCCACCACATCAATGAGACTCTCAAGCACTGTTTCAGAAAGCTCCTCCATCTCTTCATTAGAAGGCAAAAGATCAGGCACCATGATGGGCCTTAAGCCGCCAGCGTTAGCAGAGCGAATTCCGTTGTAGGAGTCCTCTATAGCATAGGCATCCTCCGGCTTTACGCCAATCTTTTCACAGGCAAGAAGGAAAATCTCCGGATCAGGCTTACTCTTTGAAACCATGTCGCCTGTCACCAGCTCATCAAAATAATCCAGAATTCCTGCATCTCTTAGCTGATTCTCCACGGTCTCCCTTTTGGTGGAGGAAGCAAGCGCTATCTTCTTTCCTTCATATTTAAGAAAATCCAGAATCGCATGTACGCCGTTTTTCATAGGAAGACGGCCGCCATCATATTTTTCGTGGTACATCTTAGAAGCTTCCTTAGCGTAAACATCGTATGGAAAATCATCGCCATAGGCTTTAAGCATTATTTCTCTGGTCCTTTGATCCGTTGTCCCGGTGCAGGCAAGATATGGCTCTTCCATATTTTCAATACCATATTTTTCTGCCAGCTCAAGCCAGCAATTCATAGTTGCTCTTTCTGAATCGAAAATAACTCCGTCCATATCAAAAACAACCGCTTCAAATTTTTTCAAATCCACGTCCTCCCATCAATCCATTTCTACCCACAAAAAGACCTATGCTTTTGAAACAGGTCTGTCACAATCAGTATGGAAAGCCCTTTTCATTTCAGAAATTACACCTGGATCTATCTATTCTTTCTCTAAAATAACCCATGTGTTCTTCATTGATACAATAGATATAACACTTCTTTAGCCCTCTGGTCAGAAGCATTCTGTAGCGGTTCTTAATGAGCTCAATTTCTTTTGTCGCCTTATTCTCCTGCTTAATTTCACTGAAATCCTTACCTATAATGACAAGAACCGTATCATACTCAAGCCCTTGAACCTCAGAAGGATTCAGTACTTCAAGCATGCTTTTTTTCCTGCTTTCATCCACATTTGGATTCAGTTTCCAATAAAACAACTGTTTTCCATCAATCTTGATGTCTTTCTCATATCCACTATCAAATTTATTAGTAGAAACGACCTGCAATTTGGGCTCTTCCCTTGCCACCTTCAAAATATCAGCTGCATTCTCGATCAATTCAACATCAAAATCGAACTCTATGTCGTCATCAAAAGCCAATGTTGAGCGCTCCATGTCAAGCAGGTCTTCAACCCAGCTTAAATAGCCTTCATCCTGATTACACCTGAACTGGGACCATAATCTGAAAACATTTGCATTGGGTTTGTCTGTTGCTGCCACACCCTCATTTTCTATATAGGGAATCACCAATTCTTTGTAGGCTGATTCGGAACGTTCCTTCTTATCAACAACTAAAACGCCCTCATCTATTCCTTTATCTTCCTCTAGAATTTTCTGCTTGCTGTCGTTAAAAAATACTGTGTACTTACTACTGTTTATCAGTCTTTTCAGCTGGTCAGCATCCGTTCCGTTAAAGCAGTGGGCCTCATCAAATATGATAACATCATAGGCAGGAGCACCTTCCTTCGCATTATCTAATTTCTCCCAATACTCCATCGATACACCCTTTTTCTGAAATTCTTCTCTCTTTTCTTCGATCAGACTTTTCAGCATGCCAACGGGTGCAAGCCTCTTATAAACAAACGCAATTTTTATCTTGTTTTCTTCTGAAACAGCATCATTAAAGTCCATACAATATCTTAGAAGAAACATTGCCAAAAGGGTCTTACCACTTCCCGGGCCGCCCTCTATCACATCAACTATTCTCTCATTTTCAGAAGTGATACTCTCCCACAGCTTTACATTTTTATCGTTTTTAAGCTTCTTTAGCGCTTCAGTCTCATCACTTCCAAAAAGGAACTCCAGTCTCTTTTCCAGATAATTGTCGTATTTCTTTTTAATGTTTCCACCTTCAAAATCATATCCACTCAAAAAGAAGGCCTGGTCCGGACGTAGAAATTTCCTGTATTCTATTACCTGATCCGGTTTACAAACAAGGATGTCAGCCAGTTCCGCCGACGATAATATACGATATTTGCTCTTTAATTTTATAAACACATTACGTGCATTTGAAGGAGCCTCATCTGTCCCGGAAAACTCCTCGCATATAAAATCAACTAATCTTTCTTTATCTTCTTTCAGGAATACATGATCAGCTTCGGTTATACCCAGCTCTGCGTCTTTTGGCACCTCCAGATTATGCATATACACACATGAGATGAGCTCTATAAAATCCGCATCACCCGGTATGTTTTTATTTTCCACAGAGCGCATTATATTATTTCTATATGCCGTCACCTGCCCCACAACTGTCTTTAATTCTACAAGTTTATTCCAGGCATTATGAACCCTGAATAGTCCTTCTTTTATTTTGCCTTTGCTATACTGCTTTAACTCAATAAGCAGTATTTTCATTTTATAGCCTGTTGCCTTGTCACCATAATAGCCACCTATCAGCATGTCCGCACGAACACCCGGCTCGCTATTATCACCTTTCATGTCCGTTTCACGATAATATTCCAGACCTACAGATAGATTATCAGGTATTTTTTCATCGCTAAGAACCTCTCTCATATAAAAGCTAACTGACTGGCACCAGGCTCTTATTTCACTATTACTTACAGGGTAGAGATAATTAGCCCTTTTTATATATTCTTCCAGCCACTTTACCACCCTGGATTTCATGCTGCAGTCTTTACACCTTTTATTTTCTTCTTCATTACAGCATTCTGTGTTTTTGCAATCTGACAAAAAGGACTTTTTACTTTTTAGATATGGAAACATATATATCCTCTACGCAAAGAAAGAATCAGAAATTATTGCCATTCCAGCCCCAATCATGGGATGCTGCATATTTAATATACATGTGATCTGGAGCCACTCCCAAAACTTCGCCGTAAATCTTAGTGAGCTCTGCTGTCATTTTCTCGAAAGCAGCGGGATTGGGATCGCCGTAAATATTAACTGCGATAAAAGCAGTGGGGGCATCTCCCTCACCTCTAAAGAACATGTTCTGATCGTCTGCAAGATCGATCATGAGCCAGCTCTCACTTTTTCCGGGAATAAGAGCTATAGCCTGACCAAGTCTCTCCTTAAGCTCTTTTCTCTGCTCGGGTGTTGTCTTAACGCTTACCTTTGAATCAATAAATGGCATAATTTATTCCTCCTTCATATTGTTAAATATCCAGTGCTTTTGCCACGGCGCCTTCAGGGATAGGGCACACATATCCTGAAGCTGTGCGCTTCTCAAATTCCGCTCTTGCTTCCTGCAAAAGATCACTGTTTTCATACAAATCAATCGCTGCCATGCACAAAACTTTTCCCGCATGTATTGCAGCCTTATGTCCTATGGAAGAACCGGCTGATGATACGTTCTGCCAGCTGTGGCCGGGACATCCGTTGGGCCATGCTGCCACGTGAATCTGCGCTGTAGGGCAAACCCAGCTCACATCTCCCACATCTGTGGATCCGGGTTCAAATGCATATCCCATATAGTGAGGAAGTAGAAAATCATTCATGGGACATGCAGCGCCCTCCTGGGTTCCGGTGCTGTTCGCATCATACACTCCAACGCATTCAAGCTTCAGCTCTTCACCTAAGGTCTTACGAAGCGCTTTCACACTATCCGCATACTCTTCGTCAAAATCAGAACCTATTCCCGGCACATCTCCAAAGCCTTCGTAGCTTCTTCCAAGTCTGCCTGCAAAATCAAGTTCTTCCGGAGTATGCTCAGGAACTCCAAGCTCCTCGAAATTACTGTATAAAACCTTCTCAAGACTTCTATTGGTAACCGTATCTGAAAGGCCGTCAATGAACTCTCTGTCATAGGTTGTCTCAGTCATCAGCGCTGCGCCTTCTGCAATCTTGTCGACTCTCTTTTGAAGTTCCACAGCCTCACTTACATGATTGGACCTGACCATATAAAGGACCTGAGCTCTTGGCTGAACCACGTTAGGACTCACACCGCCGCCATCTGTAATGGCATAGTGCACTCTCGCCTTCTCGCTCATGTGCTCACGTAAAAACTGAACGCCCACATTCATAAGTTCAACTGCATCAAGGGCGCTTCTTCCCATCTCCGGAGCTCCGGAAGCGTGGGATGCCTTTCCATGAAAAGTGTACATAACCTGAATGCAGGAATTGGATGAACCAGTAACCACCTCATTGCAGTCTGCCGGGTGCCAGGTAAGAGCTGCATCAAGCTTTTTCCACTCGCCATCCCTTGCCATAAAGGCCTTGGATGCACAGCCCTCTTCTCCGGGGCATCCATACAAAATCACTGTGCCTTCAGAACCCGATTCACTCAGATACTTCTTTATTCCAATAGCCGCTGCCATGGCTCCTGCCCCAAGTAGATTGTGTCCACAGCCATGTCCTGTATTTCCTTTTTCAAAAGCCCCGCCACATGACTCTGCACTGCGATCGCAAGCTGCATCTGAAGCCTCCACGCTCTTAGGAACAAACTCCTTTTTCTCAGCTACACCTCTCTCCTGAGAAAGCCCGGAAAGTGCATCATACTCAGCAAGGATTCCGATAACCGGCTTACCTTTTCCAAAGCTTGCTTTAAATGCTGTGGGAATATTGCAGATGCCCTTCTCCACTTCAAAGCCTTCCTGGGTCAGCTTATCACAGTACAGATCGCATGACTTATATTCCATGAGGGAAAGCTCTGCGTATTCCCAAATCCTGTCTGCCACCTCGCATATTAAAGATGCCTTATTTTCTATTTCTTCAATCGCTGTCTTTTTGTTCTCTTTCATCCCATTTCCTGTTCGTAGTAGGAACTTTTGTAAGTTCATATTATTGAAAAAGCAGTGTACTTATCCCACTGCTTTCTCTTATCACAAATCTAATTTTATACGTTTACAGAACCTTACTCAAAAACTCCTGAAGTCTTGGATGTTTCGGATGTTCAAAAATCTCTTCAGGCGTACCCTGCTCAAGAAGCTTACCGTCAGCCATGAAAAGAACGCGGTTTCCAACTTCTCTTGCAAAGCCCATCTCGTGAGTAACAACAACCATGGTCATGCCTTCCTCAGCCAGCTGCTTCATAACATCAAGAACCTCACCTACCATCTCAGGGTCAAGTGCTGATGTGGGTTCATCAAAAAGCATAACCTCAGGCTCCATCATAAGTGCACGAACAATAGCAATACGCTGCTTCTGTCCGCCGGAAAGCTGAATTGGATATGCATCTGCTCTATCCTCAAGGCCAACTCTCTTAAGGAGCTCAAGCGCCTTTTTCTTTGCTTCTTCTTCTGAAACCTTCTTCACCTTAACAGGTGCCAGAATCATGTTTTCCATAATGGTCTTATGAGGGAAAAGATTGAAATGCTGGAAAACCATTCCCATCTTCTGTCTGTGAAGATCCATATCCACTTTAACCCACTTACCGTTTTCATCTTTATATTTTTTCTTGGTGATATCCACGTTGTCAAAAATGATGGCACCGCCTGTAGGCTCCTCCAGCAGATTAAGTGAGCGGAGGAAAGTAGATTTTCCGCTTCCTGAAGGGCCGATTACAACCATTACATCACCCTTATCGATATCTACTGTCACGCCATCAAGGGCTTTGATGGCACCAAAATTATAATGTTTTTCAAGATCAGTTATCTGAATAAGCTTATCTCTTGTCGCCACGGCTCATCCTCCTTTCAAAATATGCAATCAGCTTACTTGTAGGGAAGCACAGGCAAAAGTAGATTGCCGTAGCCACAAGCAGAGGCTCGATTATGATGAAAGTTGCACCGCGAACAGCGTTTACCGCTGACATAATATCCTGAACACCGATTGTATAAGTGATCGCAGACTCCTTGATGATTACAACGAACTCGTTTGCAATTGCAGGCAGGATATTTTTAATAGCCTGGGGTAAAATGATGTATCTCATATTCTGGAACTGGCTCATACCAAGGGATCTTGCAGCTTCAGTCTGACCACCGTCAATTGACTGAATACCGGATCTCATGATCTCACAAAGATATGCACCGGAGTTCATGCCAAGAGCAACTACGCCGGGGAAAAATCTCTCAAATTTGATGAATCCCAGAAATGTAAAGCTGGGAAGCTCAATAAGAGTACCAAATACGCCATAGTATATGATGGCAACCTGAACAATTACAGGAGTTGATCTGAGGATTTCAACGTATGCTGTCGCAAGAAAACTAATGGGATTAAATTTGCTTAGCGTAACGCCGAATCCCTTTTCCTTTTGATGTCCGTCCTTATCAAGACCAAGAAATGCCAAAGGATAGAATCGTGACATCCTCATGCTTGATAAAATCAGCGCCAGCACAAAACCGATCGCCACTGTAAAAAGTGAAAGCATTACGGTTACTACCATGCCCTGCCAGAAAAGGCTTGAGTATGATGAGATTTTGGGGAAATTCTCCCACTTAATAAAACTGTCCATAACGTATTTTTCTCCGAAATATTGTTAATAGTTTATACTAATATACCATAAAAACAGACTCGGAAATATATGCATTTCCGAGTCCGCATTTTCTTATATGCATCTGGTCATAACGGAATTACTGATCAAGAAGACCCTCAATGATCTCTCCGCTTGCCTGCTCGTTAGCTGTTGCAACAAATTCGTCCATTTTACCCTCTGAGATAGCCTTAGCGATTGCTTCGTTAACGCCTGCCTTAAGAGCATCATTACCCTTGCTTACGCCGATTGCAGAACCCTCTGCTCCGTCATAAGGAACATCAAGTACTACGCAAAGCTCAGGATAGTTCTTAGCATAGCTCTCAGCAACTGCTGTCTCGATGTAAGCACCATCAAGCTTGCCTGCGATAAGCTCAGCAACGATATCTGTAACCTTTGTAAGCTGAATGATATCAGCATCAGGGCTGTTTGCCTGAGCAAGGTCTACCTGGATGGCACCTGTCTGAGCACCGATCTCATACTCAGCATTGTTTGTATCCTCAAGGCTTGTGAACTTGTCCTTGTTAGCCTGTGTGCAAACAAATGACTGTCCGCCTTCATAATAGATATCTGAGAAATCCATGATGGATTCACGCTTCGGGTCAGGTGAAAGTCCTGCAACACCAAGGTCAACTGCCTTGGTCTGAAGCTCCATGAGAACGCCGTCAAAATCAACAGGTACAACTTCAAGCTCAAGTCCAAGATAATCAGCGATGTACTGAGCAAGTGCAATATCAAAACCTGCAAGAGTGGGTGTTCCATCCTCTCCTACTGCATAAAACTCATAGGGAGCAAAGTCAGGAGAAGTTGCTACTGTGAGCTTACCGGGAGTAACTGTTGTGATCTCAGCCGTTGCCTCTGCTGCATCACCTGCATCCTCGCTCTCCTGTGCTGTATCACCTGCTGCCTCTGTCTCCTGAGCTGTATCAGCTGCTGCCTCTGTAGAAGCCTCTGTGCCGGGTGCGGTATCTGATGATGAGCCGCCACATGCTGTCATGCTAAATGTCATTGCTGCTGCCATAATAACTGCCATAATCTTCTTTTTCATAATATGCCTCCTTCTTGGTTATGTTTATTCAAAACCGTGATGTATATTTATTCAATTAATCTTGCATAATATACATACTAATACATAAATAAAATTAATTCAATACCTAATTTGTTGATTTTTTATTTGTTGAAAAAAGCCCGTAAAATAGCACAAAAAAGGAACACCCGCCACAGTAGTGGCAAAGTGCTCCTATATAATTTTCATATCAGATACTGCAAATATGCAAGCATAATCGCATTATGACCTTTTGATCCTATCATCAACAGTACTCATCTCAGATTATCCAAAAAATCTTTTTTGACTTTTTCCTGATAAGCACCATCATAGCTGCCATCAAGAAATTTTGGCAAAACATTCGGAACGAAGTCAGCCCAGGATGCTTCTTCATGATTTACGCAAATAGGATAGAAAAGAACCCCATTGGAATTAGCAGCATCCAGATCACCTACAGCATCGCCGCACATGATTATTTTTTTCTTATCATAACCTTTATCCGCAACACGGCCAATGCAATAAGCCTTACTTCCCATATCCTGAGTGCAAAGAAGATCAACGCTGTCAAGAAGCCCAAATCGCTTCCACTCAGCCTTTACAGCCTCCGGATTAGCACTGGATACTACCACTACATCACAGTGTTTATGTATCTCCAAAAGAGCTTCCTTTACTCCTTCAAAAGGCTTTATATCATCCTCCGGAAGAGCTTCTATTTCTTTATTTACAGCTATGCTCCAGCTTAAGGCCTTGGCAAAGATTTCATTTTCAGTGATCTTTTTTTCTATTGAATTATTACTGAGTTCATCTGCTTTTTCTGCCCAGTCTGAAAACTCTTTGATGCCTTCTATATGTGTATATTTTTCATTCACTTCTTTAAGCGCAATTGCCAGACCCTTGAACCTGTTGATTCCCCTTGTGACTGTATAAAGGTTCACCCTATTCCAGCTTTCAAGGATTGCGTTCTGCCATTTCTCAAGATGCCACTCTTTTATCATGCATGGTCCAAAACATCTTATATGCTTGATATTCATGGTATCCATTGCGCAGCCATCTGAATCCACGCATACCACGAAGTCTTTCTTTTTCTCAAAACTATTCCATTTCATAATTAAAGTCTCGTATCCCATCTTCCGCACCACACAAGCTCGTTGGCACGGCCTTTGAATTCAGATTTTCCTGTGAGCTTGTCCACAAGTGCATGTAAGTATTCCTGAGTATCTGAATAAGCATTTACGAAAGTCTTCATCATTGGTACATCGATAAGATGATTGGTGTAATTAAGTGATACTGCTACCGTAGGCACTTCACCCGCATACCAGGGTATCTGTACTGAATGTGATGCATCATACTTAACGCGCACGTTATTCTCCTGGGCATACCCCTTCATATTGATGACCAAAAGTACAATATCCGTTTCCGCCTTAAACTTTTCTCTGTTCTGATGAACCATCACCTTGAATCTGTTTATGGGACTTGGCTGTTCCATTTCATATTCATAGATATCCTTTGGTGCATTTACGTTAAATCCTGCATCCTCAAGTTCCTTAATGAGCCATGCTTTGGCTTTATCTGCCCCATCTGTAAGAGACACCGGTGCACTTTCCAGGAAAAACAAAGTCAGATTTTTCTTTTCCTTAGGATTTATAGGAAGGAGTCCCTGTGTATCTTTTACAAGGGTAATGCTCTCATCTGCAGCCTTTGATGCAAGGGCGTGATGTTCAGAGCACCCTACAATATCAAGGCCTTCCTTTGAAGGGAACTTATACTCATTAAGATTAAGCATAGCCTTCATCCCAAGAATCCTGTAAACAGCATCATTAAGCCTGTCTTCAGAGATTATTCCTTCCTCAAAACCATTCTTTACATACTGAATATCCTCTGCCGGGTCGTTGAAAAACAGTATCATATCACAACCTGCAGCGATTACTCCCGGAATGTAATCTTTTCTGGGTGCAGCGGCTGTCAGACCTGCCATATGGGTTGCATCAGTTACTATAAGCCCGTTAAATCCAAGTTTTTTTCTAAGAAGATCCTGAAGAAGCTCAGGGGATAAAGTGGCCGGCTTAATATCGCTGTCCTTCATTCCGGGGCAAAGCTTTTTTGAATATGCTCTCTGAGCGATATGCCCCACCATAATACTGGGAAGTCCTGCATCAATAAGAGTCTTGTAAACATATCCAAAACTTTTATCCCACTCTTCTACTGACAGATCGTTGCAGCCCATAACCAGGTGCTGGTCTCTTTCTTCGGAACCATCCCCCGGAAAATGCTTTGCTGCACAGGCAACGCCCCTTTTCATATTCTCTTCCATGTATGCGACTGACCTGTTTGCCACGAGCTCCGGATCATCGCCAAAAGCCCTCGTATTTACAATGGTATTTCTCCAATTGGATACCACATCACAAACGGGTGCAAAGACCCAGTTACAACCTATGGCTTTTGCTTCCACCGCGCCAACCTTTGCCATATCTCTCACGGTTTCTTCTGTCGTGCTTGCTCCGCAGGCAGCTCCGGATGCTACCATAGTCCCTTCAGAAACAGCACCGTTTCCTCCTGCTTCTGTGTTCGCTGCTATGAGAAGCGGCACCTTACTGTTTTCCTGAAGAAATCTGTTCTGCTCATACACTTCTTCCAAAGTCCCGCCCTGCCAGCGAACACCACCGATGTGGTATTCGCTTACAAGCTTCGACAGGGTCTCTTTATCCCGTTTTAGTGTAAGATTGATGAAAAGCTGTCCAATCTTCTCATCTTCAGTCAGAGAATTATAGGTATCTTCCACCCATCTGATCTGTGATTCATTTAAATTAAAGGGCTTTGCCTTAAGATCTATCATTTAATTTATTGCTCCATTCATACTGCTTTTTTATTTAATTCAATGTTCTCAATACTCTGAGATTCTTTTTTTATTTTTGCAATGTCCTCTGCTATCTCTTCCATCTTCTCTTTTGTAAGCGGATAGAAATGCATCGCTATCACATTACATACATATCCAAGAAGGATAATGCCAAACATACAGAAGATACCAACTGCTGCAAGACCTGTTGAATAAGGTGTTTCAGCTGTAGGAAGCTCTGATGATGAGCTTACCATTGCGCAAAGCACGCCTACGATAAGAGGTGCAAGTGAAGATACAAGCTTATCGATGAAACTGAATACTGTTCCGATAAGTCCCGGTACATACTTTCCGCTGCGATATACTTCATAGTCTGTGCAGTCAGCTGTCATAGGATAAACAAGGTTTCCTGCAATCTGCTTAAAGCCTGTATACAGGATCATCAGTCCTACGAAAGCAAGTGAAAATGCGTTCCAACCTGCAAATTTTCCATCACCGGGAAGTGAAAGCGCTGTAGGATCACCGAAAACAAATAATCCGATGAGTGCAAGCATGATAACGATTGATGCATAACTTGAGTATTTAAAGCTCTTCATCTGACCAAATTTTCTTGCGAAGAATCCGATACCAAGGAAAATAATTACAATTGCAGGGATAGTTGTATATGCGCCTACAAGTCCTGCTGCGCCTGCATTTTTACAGATGATCGCATAGATGATTATTGATACAGTAGCGCTGCCATTCATCTGAGTAGCAAGTTTGTCTGTTGATGCACTGATAACAAGCATCTGAAGAGCCTTGTTCTTTTTAAGCACCTCAACATAATCCTTAAATCTGATCTTCTGTGTCTCTGTATTACCTGCGCCATAAAATTCAGGTCTGTCCTTCTGCCTGATAGCAAGATAAGCAATTACTGTAAGTGCAAAGGATGCTACTGCAAATACTTTCCACATCTCCTGGAAGTATCCCATATCAAACTGGTACATGTGCTTCTGCAGAAGATATGTGTAGGAATACATCGGTGCAAAAGTAAAGAACAGTGTTCCACAGATTCCTGAATAGATACCAAAAGTAGGTCTTTGCTTAGGATCACTTGTAAGGCAGGTCTGTGCTGATTTTGTAACAACACACTGGCATGTGTAACCAATGATATATAATGCATAGAAAAGCACGAAAATCAAAAACTGCGCTGCTTTAGGAAACATCGGTGTTACAAAAAACATCAGTGCAGATGTGCCCAGCATCACAAGCTGTCCTAACACAAGGAACGGTCTGTTCTTTCCAAATTTTCCATGAGTTTTATCTAAAATAATTCCAATTATAGGATCTGTTATACCATCCCACAGTCTCATGACTGTTGCCAAGGATGATGCGATAACTACGCCCACGCCAATGATTCCGTTGAGGTAATAAGAAATAAAGATCATTTCCCACATATACAGGTTAGTAGCCACATCATTTAGCGCCAGTCCCGCAATTTGCCACCATTTTGCTCTGTTAATACCTTCTAGTTTCTGTTCCATTTCTTCCTCCTTAGCTGCCCCCAATTGCAGCTCTTACGTTTTTTGATAGTGAAATAATAGAAGGATTTGAGCTTTTCCTCAATGACTATATTATGTTTTAGTAGTACTATATTTTCTTACGCGTGTTTTTAGAGAATATTGTATTATAATAAATAAATATAATATGTTTAGTGCATTAAAAAAGACTACCATAATAAGAATGTTCGGGAGGACCGGTTTTATATGGAAAACACATACCTTAATTTTCTTACCAGCTTCTTCTCAAAACTGAATGTGGGATATCATGTCACGGATATGAACTCGCCTCTGTCTTCTGATATTGACCTGGGTCTTAGAAGCGCAATTACATATGACGCTCCGGAGTGTCTTAATTCTTTTAATGAAATAGAGCATGATTTTGCGACATCACAGATTATCTACCTGACCTGTGACAGGTATGAGTGTCACTACATACTTATGCCAATGCTTGATGAAGCAGGCCACATAATGATTATTGGACCGTATCTAACTGAAAACTCAGGCATTAACAGGACAAATGATATCTGTAAAAGAAATGGCATTCCTGAAGGGTTGGCCTCTTTTTTGCACCAGTATTATGCAACTCTTCCATGCCTTTCGGATTCTTCTGTAGTAGAAAATCTGCTGCTTACGATTGGTGAAAACTATTTCGAAGGTGGTAACTTTAAAATTGAATATATTAAAGAGAGTTCCATTCCGGTGACCACCTATACCACATCGGCAGATTCTGGTACAGGTACCGATGATATAATGGCCCGTCTTGAATACAGATACAGCTTGGAAGAAAAAGTACTGGAGGCCATATCCCGAGGTGACTTTAGCTCAGCCATGCACTATAGCTCTGATCAGGCCCTTAGAAACATCGACAATCGATCCTCAAGCACTCTTCGCAGCAAGAAAAATAACCTTCTTGCCTTTAATACTGTATGCAGAAAAGGGGCTCAGAGGGGAAATGTCCATCCCATCCATCTTGATGAAATGTCCAGACGTATGGCTATAAAAATTGAAAATATGACTGCCCCGGATCAGGACAAGGAAATGCACAGAGAAATTCTAAAAAGATACTGCACAATGGTCCAGCAAAATTCCACAACCGGATACAGTCCCACCATGCAGCGAGTGATAAATCATATATATCAGCATCTTTTTGAGCAGGAGCTCACTCTCCAGAGTACAGCTCTTGGCCTTTCCCTCAATAAAAGCTACCTTGCTACCATATTCAAGAGAGAGACAGGTAAAACTTTCACGGCATATGTGAACTCCAAAAGGCTGGAGCACGCCATTTTCCTGCTTAACACCACAGACCTGCCAATCCAGGAAATCGCCGGTTCCTGCGGTATTCCTGATGTTACTTATTTCACCCGAATTTTCAAAGCAGACAAAGGCATGACCCCAAGCCAGTACAGAAATATGCTAAAAGGGTAAATATCGTTCAAAGTTTAAACCGTTCTGTCTTATAGACAAAACACCGTAACCAGTATGAGTAAATGAAATCTTATGTTCTGTCCGCACGTATCATTGAATGCCAGACTTCATCACATATACCGCAGTTGTTTTTTCCTGCAGCTCTAAGGATTCCCTCCTGCTTCATTCCTACCTTATCCATTACCCGGCCGGATTTCGGGTTATTAGCATCATGGCAGGCCGCAATTCGGTTAAGTCCTACCTCATCAAAAAGATAATCCATAACTGCCTTCAGTACTTCAGGCATGATCCCTTTTCCCCAAAAGGCTTTCCCCATACAGTAACCCATATCCGCAGCTTCTGTGTTTTCATTTAAGTGCACAACAGAGATATTTCCAATAACACTGCCTGTTTCCTTAAGTTCAATTGCCCAGTTAAAATAGCCACCATCCTCGTACTTTGATACCCAGTCGCTTACCAAGGCCTTTGTGGTTTCAACACTGGTATGAGTAGCCCATGTCAGATATTTTGTAACCTCAGGATCAAATGCCCAGTTGTCGAACATATCCTGCGCATCTTCTGCTTTAAATCTTCGAAGAATCACTCTCTGGGTCTCTATGGTCTTTGTCCCAATCTTATTCATACCTGCCTCCTCATCCGCTATATTAAGCGTCTTTTTAATAAAAGATAATAATATGAAAATTGAAAAACGTCCAGTACTCTGATAAATTAACTATAGCCTGCAAGCAAGGCACTTTCAGCAGGTATGAATAATTAAAGGAGAATGTCTGAAATGGTTAAATTTAGTGAGATCGAATATCGACGCCCGGATATCGAGGCGCTTAAGAAAGCTGTGGAAGATGCTACCACAAAGATTCGCGAGGCCAAGAGTTATCAGGAAGTCAAAGATGCATATTATTCCCTGCAGGAGCGTGAGCAGTCGGATGAAACAATGTACACTCTTGCTTATGTGCGCAATACCATCAACATGAAGGATGAGTTTTACGAAGGAGAAGTTAGATGGCTTCAGGAAGCATTTGCCAATACCATTCCTCAATACAATGCTTTTCAGAAGGCTCTTACACAGTCAGAATTCAGACCTGAATTTGAAGCTGAATTTGGTGCCCAACTCCTTAGAAAACTTGATGCTTCTTTAATGACCAGTGACGAGAAGATCATTCCCGAAACAATACGCTGCGAACAGCTTGGCCAGGAATATAGTAAAACAACAGCTGAGGCAGTTACAGATTTCAGAGGAGAAGAATGTAATTTTTACGGACTTCTTAAGCACATGCAAAGCACAGACCGCACAGAGCGTAAGGAAGCCTTTGAAGCCTGGGCTGCACTTTATGAAAAAATCAGTCCCAAGCTCGAGGAACAATATGGAGAGATGGTTAAGCTCCGTAACGAAATGGCTCTTAAAATGGGATTTAAAAGCTTTACTGATATGGCATATATCAGCAGAAACCGTTTTGATTATAAACAGGAAGATGCAGCCAAATTCCGTGAGCAGGTAAGAGAGATAATCACCCCGGCTGTTGCAAAAATACGTAAAGCTCAGCAGGAGAAGCTTGGTGTAGATAAGCTTTACTATTATGACGAAGAGCTGAATTACCCT
The DNA here is from genome assembly GCF_000424165.1 of Butyrivibrio sp. AE3006. Lineage (NCBI taxonomy): Bacteria > Bacillati > Bacillota > Clostridia > Lachnospirales > Lachnospiraceae > Butyrivibrio > Butyrivibrio sp. AE3006. Next base: position 16,895 of record NZ_KE384145.1, read on the forward strand.
GACGGAAATGCAGCGCCTATAGGAACTGTCAAGGAGCTCGTAGACAAGGCACAAAAGATGTACCGTGAAATGAGCACTGAGACCGGCGAGTTCTTTGATTTTATGAAGGAATATGAACTCTTTGACCTAGAGACTAGACCGGGAAAACGTATGGGCGGCTATATGACATCCATGCCTCTTTTCAAGGCTCCCTTCATATTCAGTAATTTCAATGGTACATCAGCAGATGTAGATGTCCTTACACACGAAGCAGGTCATGCATTCCAGGGCTTTCTTGCCATGAGATCAATTGATGTGGATGCTCTCCGCGGTTCTACAGCCGAGATCAACGAGATACATTCCATGTCCATGGAGCATTTTGCATATCCCTGGATGGAGCTGTTCTTTGGTGAAAATACAGAGAAATATATTACCTCTCATCTTATGGGAGCGCTCTGTACTATCCCTTACCTTGTAAGCGTTGATGAATTCCAGCATGAGGTTTATGCACATCCTGAATACACCGCTGCTGACTGGAAAAGAACATGGCATGAGATTGAACAGAAATACATGCCTTGGCGCGATTATGATGGAAATGAATTCTTGGAAGCCGGCGGTTTCTGGATGCAGAAGCAGCACATCTTCCTTTATCCTTTCTACTACATCGAGTATGCTATGTCACAGATCTGTGCTCTCCAGTATTATGGTCGCATGAAAGAGGACAGAAAGGCAGCCTGGGAGGATTACCTTAGCCTTTGCCGCGCAGGCGGAACCAAAGGATACCTTGAACTTCTGAAAATCGGAAACCTCCTAAGTCCTTTTGAAGATGGAACAGTTGAAAAAAGTACAAGTCACGTAATCGAAGAACTAGAAAAACGTTACATGGAATAAAATCAGAAAATAAAAAGACCGTTCAGCCAATCGACTGAACGGTCTTTTCTAATGAGACACGTAGGAATCGAACCCACAAGTACTTTTTTAAGAGATTCAGTAAGAAAGGAGCTTCCCAGCATCGGTTGTGTCTCATGGTAATCAAGTTGGTAATCAACCCAAACAAATAAAAAGCCCTCAATTAAGAGAGCTTTCCATGTGCTTTTCAGGGTTACCCCATTTTCAATATTTCTTTATCGTATTCCTCAATCTGCTTAATAAGTTCTTCAGGAACATCCTTATCCTGATTTATCATTACCATCGCCTTAATTCTATACGGATTCTCTGTTTCACCATCCTCATATTCCTCGCTTTTGACAACGGTATGATTTTCACCAATCTTTTCAAGTCTTTCAAATCTAACCTGACGCTTCTTGAGTTCTTCCTCTGTAAGCTTCTTTTCTGATCCAGGTGCGATAAAAGGTTGAGGCTTTGATATTTTATTCTGTTGCTTCTTCATATCTTTTTCCTACCTTTCTTGTACTTCATATTATACTTCTCGGCATTCTTTAAAATATACTTTACAGCCATTGTTGCATTATACTTCTTTCCCTGCGCCTTATACTGTTCTGCAAGTTTACCATATTCAATCAATACACCGCTGGGATCAAAGCCAACATCCTTGACCAATACATATACTGATCCATCATTCCCAACTACGGTCATAATATATAGTGAATCATTATTACAAAAAGTTCTTAAGTCCTTTGCTGAAAATGTACCAGTACTTGGATGATTATGCAACAAAATCAGTGAATTTTTCGTACTCGTATCAAGAATGGCTTTTGCTTCCGGATTATCCTTAATATCTACGATATTGTCCTTCTTTCCTTCAACAATCCAACTGTCCCATGTATGAGTATCCAGCAAAATGACAACTTCCATGCTTTTGCTATTATTCTCTTTACAAAGATCTTTAGCCTTCCTTAATACCTCCTTATGCATTTCCTGTATGAACATGTTCTGTTCATTTGAAAAGCCAAATATATGAGTCTGTGGTACCTTATTTATAGCTACATCTGTTATTGCTATAGGCCTGTTTCTTTTCTTCTGTGCAATAATACTTCTTTGCATTCAAAACTACATCCTTTAAAAAATATTACTACTTATATTATATCATGTTGTGCAAGAATCTAATTGTTTTTGTTAAAATCAAATTGCACTGATATATAATCAGTAATCACAGGGAGCACAAAAAATCATAAATGAATCCAACACATATATATAAACCCGTTCACCATAATCAGTATCGTAAATCGCGATTCTTGTCCTTTAACCATCTTAATATCAACTTTTTCATTGATATAGCCTTCTATATAGCACCAATTTACAAACGTTCTTAAATCTCTTAAATAATGGTTAATTGAAGCAAGATGTAGATTTTCAGGCTTTTGAAGATAATTCATGTAATGAAGCACCATACCTTTGTCTATTTCTTTAGTGCTCATTTCTTCATCAAAGCAAAAGAAGAATTTTTTAAAACTGTTATTATAGCTTTCTATTGTTTGGATAGACCTACCTTCTGCCCTCTTTTCAGAAATAAAGTTCTCCATCAACTCTTTAACTGAATACTCTTCATCTTGCTTTACATTCAGACGCTTACTCATTTTACTTCCTCCTCGATTAGTGTAGTCAAGCAGCATAATCAAGCGCCCTTAATTTAGGCTACTTGATTATTCCACGTTTACGCACATAATCAAGTAAAGAAAAAAAACGCTGAAAGCCTTGTACTTTCAACGTTTTTGCAAAAGTAAATGAGACACGTGGGAATCGAACCCACGACAACTTGATTAAAAGTCAAGTGCTCTACCAACTGAGCTAGTATCTCATATATATGAACTGCCTTAGCAGTGATATATCAAAAACTGGGCTAGCGGGATTCGAACCCACGAGTGCAGCAGTCAAAGTGCTGTGCCTTACCGCTTGGCGATAGCCCATCATACACAGCAGATGTGCTTACTTTATGATAACTCGAATTAAATCTTTTTTAAATATCGAATTACCGCCCTAAATAAAAAAGGGTGGATAGTGGGACTCGAACCCACGGTCTCCAGAACCACAATCTGGCGCGCTAACCAACTGCGCCATACCCACCATATATATAAGACTAAGATTGATCTCTTAGTCTTAAATGTGCCCGAAGGGATTCGAACCCCCGACCCACGGCTTAGAAGGCCGTTGCTCTATCCAGCTGAGCTACGGACACATATTCGCAACTCATAGCGACATCTACAGATTATATATTAGAGATTAAATACTGTCAATAAGTAATTTTGAATTTTTCAAAAAACTTTTATAAAGCTTTTAAAAAGGCACGTAATATGATGCCACGCGCCTTGCAATAATCAGGTCTCCCTCACTTGTTTACTGGCTTCGCAAGATGGATTTTGTTGGTCAACGATTGGTCAACAAATAGAAATTTTGATAAAGCTTATTGATGATAATTAATCTGATTTATGGTGATATGCCATTACTTGATTTCGCAATGCTCAATGGCATAATCAAGCATGATGGAGATCAGCTCATTGCGACTTACGTTTGCTCTCTGGGAAATCTCATCTAATTTATTAACAATCTCATTAGGAACTCTGATACTGAAATTCTTGAAGCCTTCTTCTCCGGCTCTTTTTCTTATTACTAATTTTGATTCTGAATTCATGCGATTATACCTATTTCCAACACCTTTCAAATATATTTTATGACCACATTTGAATATGTTGTATGATAGAAATATGCCATAAACGCAACTACAATATGGCATGGTAAAATCGATAATATAATAGAAATATATTGTAAATATAACATTAATATGTTATTGTGATTTTGGTTTGAAGAAAGAGTTGGTGTAACTATCACTATTTTCATATCATGAGGGAATATAAAATGAACAAGAACAGCAAAAACAACAGAATAAGGAACAGGCTTTTAGCCTTTAGCCTTGCCTTTGCACTTTGCATGGGAGCATTCGCAGGGTTTTCTATTACATCCCATGCATCGGCAGACGCCTATAACCAGCTTAAGGCTGGACTTGAAACTATAAAAAGAAAAGACAGCTATGATACTGAAGATGTACAGTATGTATGGTTTGACAGCTACCTTGTTAACCATCCGTATGAATTATATTGTCTCCTGGAACAGCTTACCGAGGATGAGTACAACCAGCTTGCTAAGGATATGGAGTATAATGCACTATTTCATTACTCCAATGACACTTACAAATGGTCAGACAAACCGGAAGATAAGAAGAGCAACCTATATGAGGAGTATGGAACATACAGTGAATGCATGAAGTATGTTGGCGAGCAAAAAAAGAAGCTCGAAGAAGAGGAAAAGGCACGTCAAGATGCTATATCTAAGGCTATAAGTCAAACAGATGAGGCAATTCCTGGCTATCAAAATAATTCTAACAATAATTCTAATGCAGCTAATAATCAGTCAACATCCAGTTATCGCGAAGGTTCACCAAAATCTATACTCGGAACACCAAACTGGGCAGATGCGGACAGCAAGGAAGCTATGTTTGGAATGATACGTGGCGAAAGCTGGGATTGGACTGCAAAAGAACTTGAAGAAGATGGATGGCTTGCACCTGTTGGAACACAGTTTTGGGAAAAAGGAGATATGATCCATTATCGCGTGACCAAAGCCGGAACAGGAAGCACCTTCGGTGAAGTGCAAATTATCGGATATGAATCATGGGACATACCCAGTGATCTAGAATGGGAAGACGCGAGTGCTTTTAATCTTTGGGCGTTTTCAGGGCCACAAAGAGGTATTGCGTCTAACTCAACAGCGTTCAGCGTTTATGCAATCTCAGATTATATCGATGACAGACGTATGGATAATAGTCGGGCGGGCGGCGGAATGGTCTGGCTGAACGATCCCAGTAACAGATATACGTCTCTTGAAAATAACAAACTTGCAGAGTTTGATTTCAGAATGTTCGCATACTGCCGTTACAACCATGAATGGTTTATTGTAACCAGTATCGCACCCGGAGCTTTCAAGAACAGAAGCGATATACATTATGCGTATATTCCCGATTCTGTAAAGGAAATTCCTACTGACTGTTTCAAAAACTGTAAGAATCTTAAAGTCGTTGCATGGGGATCCAATGCGCTCAAAGCTTATGAAAAAGATGATATCTTCAAAAGAAGCTGCCCCATCACCTCAAAGACCAAGAAACGCATAAGTAAAGGTGCCTTCTCCGGATGTACAAAACTGAAAGAGTTCCAGCTTTACGGAGCTTATGCTGAAATCAAAATCGACAAGAACGCTTTTAAGAAAGACAAAAAGCAGATTACAGTAAAGACTTACGAACAAGGATCTTATGCCAAGAAATTCATCAAGAATATTTCAGCTAAAGGCAAAGCTAAAAAGAAAGCTAAGACCAAATGGGGTGTTCCGATTAGTGAAGGTTGGGATACGGCTACACATGCGGACCCCCTCAAAGGGAAATCTGATAAATCTAAGAAGTCTTCAAAGAAAAAGTAATTCTTACAGAGACAAGGAAACGCTCACCGTTTCCTTGTCTTTTTCTTTACTGAACGACTATTTTTAAGTAAACATGTGAAGCTACAAAAACCTTGAGTGTACTATAAATATAGGCTTTTTCGACTTTAAGTGTGATATAAGTACCCCCGGAGAGTATCACATGATTCGGAGTATTATATGATTATCTAAAGAAGAGCAGATAGTAGCTGATGCACCAGTTTCTATCTGCTTTTCTCTTTGAAGGTATCTGATATTAGAATGTAAGGGGAAACAGTATTTTCTTTATGTTTTTTATTTTGCAATATTGAGCGTGATCAATTGATGTGAGACTTAATAACTGCGATAATGTGAGACTAAAAGCAGGGTTCAGCCACCATTCACATTGGTCAACGCATAAAAAATGCCCTCAAATCCGCATGGATTCTGGGCAAACAAAAAAGCGGGTGATGGGTTGCTGCGTGCCGGTGGCACGCGTTTAGCAACGACCGTTGCTAGAGGTCCGGGGGACCTCTGCTCAGCAACGACCGGAACGGAGTGTAGACACGAAGCGGAGACTCGAACCTTGGGTTCGAGGTTTCTTTTGTTAAGCGGGTGATGGGGCGCTAGAGGTCCGGTGGACCTCTGCTTAGCGCCGACCGGAGCGAAGCGGAGACTCGAACCTTGGGTTCGAGGTCTCCCCCGCTTACAAAAATACTCCTCAGGATAAATCCTGAGGAGTATTTTGTAAGCGGGTGATGGGAATCGAACCCACGTATCCAGCTTGGAAGGCTGGTGTTCTACCATTGAACTACACCCGCATGTATTTAATTCTGCGTTACTCAATCGGGGTGACAGGATTCGAACCTGCGACCTCCTGGTCCCAAACCAGGCGCTCTACCAAGCTAAGCCACACCCCGTCTTGGAAGCGTTCTGTTTACTACCGGACCCGCAACGCAAGAAGAATTATATAATGGATTTGCGTACATTGTCAACACTATTTCCAAAAAAAATTTATATTTTTTTCAAATACTTCGAACATCCAGTAACCATGCGGCTTTCCGACTATGAAATCCTGTTGATTTTTCAGAACAGCTCCAAATATTTTATCTCGTAGGTAAGCTCACCCTCATCATCAATAGTAAGAATCAGATAGGATGGCTTCCTGCCCTCCTGCCTGGGATAAGAAAGGCTTCCGGGATTAAATACATAAATCCCGTCAATTTCAGCCGCTACTGGCTTGTGCGTATGCCCGTAGATCACCACATCAGCGCCACGGACCAAGGCCTCGCGTCTGATATCTGTACTGCCCATATTCACAAGATATCTGTGCCCATGGGTTACAAAAAATCTATGGGGCCATACTTCAAACTCCTGCTCATCGGGAAGGTTGCTGAAAAAGTCATTATTCCCTTTTACTATCCTCATAGGAGCCGTGCTTAACTGCTGCATCTGGGTCTCAGAGCCTTCTGTGTCCCCACAGTGAATTATCAGATTAACATCTTTTTCTATATCTATTACTCTGTAAAAATTCTCGTCCTTGCGATGTGTATCGCTTACTACCAATATCTTATGCATTAAAAGTTTCCTTCAGCTTTTCTTCCATCATTCTAAGAGCCTTGCCTCTGTGGCTAACCGCATTTTTCTCCTCAGGAAGGAGCTGAGCAGATGTTTTGCCATATTCAGGCAGGAAAAAAATAGGATCATATCCAAATCCGTTCTCTCCGGCTATCTCATAACCGATTCTGCCCTCCATGGTACCTCTTACGATAATCTCCTTACCACCGGGAAGGCATGCAGCTATAGCGCACACGAATCTTGCTGAGCGCTTTTCATCGGGAACATCCTTAAGCTTTTCCAAAATGATGCCATTTTTCTCAGGATAAGGTGTCTCTCTTCCAAGATAGCGGGCAGAATAGATTCCCGGCTCTTTGTTAAGAAAATCAATCTCTAAGCCTGAATCATCGGCAAGAACAATTGCATCCTCACAATACTCATGCACAGCCCTTGCTTTTATCATGGCATTTTCTTCAAATGTGGTGCCATCCTCGACGATATCAATATCGATCCCCGCATCCTTCATGGATACGATATCCTCAGTGAATCCGCCAAGGATCTGGCGAATCTCACGCATTTTATCATTATTACCTGTAGCGAATACTATTCTCATAATCTCCTCCATAAAAAGCCAGCGGCTTAATTACCGTTAATAATCCCCTGCAAAGCATCTGTAGACTCTTCTTCAGCCACGGGATTGATTATCTGGAAAGATGCTTTTATGCCGTTTACAATTCCGGCAGCACAATTCTCTATATAAAAATCCTGTCCAAATCTCTTGCTGTCTCCGGGGCTGTTAATATTGCCTATAGACACAAATGCCGATGGGATAACAGAATTCATGATTACCTCATTGTCACGGGACACTTCTTCAAGACCAAGAGCATTGGTTGAAGCAGCTTCCGCAGTGCACCTCTCAAGCATATCGGAGAACTTGATATTTCCAAACTCTCTTATAAAAAATACGCCGTTATAAAATGTACGAATACCCTCATCAGCTGCATCTGTATCCTCTGTACCTATCTGAACATACAGATCTGCCTCTGAATCTGCTATAAGAGCCTCCACCTTTTCAGTAGATGTCTCCTCTTTTGACTGCCTTGTGTAGAAAACCTTGATAGTGTCATCACTGTCCATAATCTTCTTAATATATGGCACAAGCTTTAGTCCGATATCATCCACAGGATCGATTACTACAACATTCTCATATAATCCCTCTGGCACATTAAAAGAAACTGTTATCTCAGAATCACCAAGCTCTGTTTCGTTTTCATAAAGTCCGTCAAGACTGAATTCCAGACAAACATTACCCTTGTCATTTAATGGCTTGCATGTAGCACTCGTTATCATTGCAAGATCAGAGAAAACCTTGTTCTGATGATAAAAATCAGGATTCCTTCCGTTTATAAAAAGAAGGAACTTATGCTCTGAATGCTTTTCTTCAAATGTTATAAGATCTGAGCTGACGCCTGCTTCAAGAGGAATAACAAGTGTTCCCTCTCCTTTTCCGCCCACAGGAGCACTGATATCCAAGTCGAAGGATTCCGTACTTACCGCTGACTGCGCCTGTTCCTGAGTAGCTTCAGCAATAAGAATGCTCTTGGTGGCCGCTCTGTAAAACATGATTCCAAATGATATGACTGCAAAAATAGCCGTATAAATAGCAGTCTTTTTTAATCTGTTCTCAATCAATTCTGTCACCCTTATTCTCGTTTCTTCTGGGAGGCTTAGGTCCCATGTATTGATAAAAATATGTCTTGATCATTCCGTTATATATCTTACGGTTTTTATCTGCTTTTCTTCCGATATCGCGCTCTGCCTTCTCATAGGCTGTAATAAGATACATAGACCATGAATCCAAGGCCTTATAGCGCTCTCCAAGGGTCTTATAAAGCGCAGGAAGCTCAGCCTCTTCACCAATTCTCTCACCATAGGGCGGATTGGTAATGATAAAGCCGTACTTTTTCCTATGGCTAAGATCTGCTACATCCCTTGCCTGGAAATGGATAAGCTTGTCAACGCCTGCCTTTTGAGCATTTATCCTGGCTATTTCAATAACATCCGGATCTATATCGTAGCCCTGAATATCGGTCTCAATATCCATATTGATTTCTTCAGCGCACTCCTCGCGGACATCGCGCCAGTTATCAGGTGTTATTATATGTGTCCAATTTTCAGCTGTGAAATGTCTGTGCATACCGGGTGCTATTCCTGCTGCAATCATAGCAGCCTCTATAGGAAATGTTCCGCTTCCGCAAAAAGGATCAATCAGAATCCTGTCTGCTCTCCAGGGAGTCAGCATTAAAAGCGCCGCAGCAAGGTTCTCAGCAATAGGCGCCTTGGCTTCCAGCTTACGGTATCCTCTCTTATGAAGAGAATCGCCTGTGGTATCAAGTGCTACCGTAACCTCATCCTTAAGCAAAAACACTCTTACAGGAAAGCTTTCACCGCTTTCTTCAAAACGCCTGATATGATAAATGTCTGAAAGTCTGTCAACCATGGCTTTTTTCATAATTGACTGAATGTCGGAAGGGCTAAAAAGCTTACTCTTTACGCTGCTGGCTTTCTTTACCCAGAATTTTCCATCCTTTGGAATAAACTCTTCCCAGGGAAGTGCCTTGGTCCCCTGAAAAAGCTCTTCAAAAGTAGTAGCACGGAAAGAACCCACTTTAATAAGAACTCTCTCTGCGGTTCTAAGTCCGATGTTGGCTCTGACAACAGCATCGGGATCACCTGCGAAGGTTACTCTTCCGTCTGAAACCTCTACTATTTCATAACCAAGGTTTATAATTTCTTTTTTTAAGACTGCCTCCAAACCAAAATGGCATGGCGCAATAAGGTCAAATCTCTGCATTATTATTCTCTTTCATAAAAAACACATGGAAATATATACAATCCGTAATATGATACAATAAAAATCCTTTGCTTGTCCAATTTGAAAAAAATTTAAAATCTTGAAAATCTGCTCTAAAGTTTTTCAGGGTGCTGACGATATAAATAATGTAAAAAAGAAGGACAATCTCCTTTTCTTAATGACCGGTATGGCGTCCCCACCCATGCCGGTCTCCTCCCATTAATAAGGGATTTTTTATTAATTTTTGTGATATAATAATTTTGTGTTGACAATTCTTATTTTGATGTTATAATTATTTTCGTTGCACAGCTAATAAGTGCATACATGTGTGTGTAGCTCAGCTGGATAGAGCGTCTGGCTACGGACCAGAAGGTCGAGGGTTCGAATCCTTTCACACACGCTAATAAAAAAGCAGCTATGGCAAATGCCATGGCTGCTTTTTTGTTCGAGTCTATCGGACTCGAACGGGTTCGATCTCCACTTCGTTTCGGTCAGCGCAAAGCCGAGGTCCCCCGGACCTCGTGCGCCCTTTCACACACGCTAATAAAAAAGCAGCTATGGCAAATGCCATGGCTGCTTTTTTGTTCGAGTCTATCGGACTCGAACGGGTTCGATCTCCGCTTCGCTACGGTCGTTGCTAAGCGTTCGTCCACTGGACGAACAGCAACCTTTCACACACGCTGTAAGGATGGCTGCTTTTTTATTAGCATGTGTGAAAGACCTTACAATAATCGATCTCCACTTTGCGTTTTTATTTTCTCTTATGTCTGTGGCGACGTCTTGCCGCTATTTTCAAGGCTATATTCCTTATTACCAGGAAGCTGCTGACAGCCATGGCGAAGGAGAAGCCAAGGGCTCCAAGGAGAGGTATTCCGAATATTTGGGGCTTCATCTGTGTCAGGCACATTATACTTGAAGAAATCAAAAGTGCCGCTACTCCAAGGCCGATTACCACATTTCTAATGGATGAGTATATGAGCTCGTCCAGTTCCTTTGAAGAATTCAGGGTCAGATTTACCTTACTTTGCCCTGCCAGATATTCCTTCATAGCCTGTGCTGTGAGAGATGGAAGCTCGATGCTCTTATCGGCGGCGCGATATAACGCTCTGCCATACTTCATCAGTTCTTCCCTAAGATCCATATTCTCTATGAATTCATCTGTTATACGGGATGTGGCTATCTGCATCATATTTATGTCGGGGCTGATTGTAGCCAGAACGCCTTGCACATGAGCCAGTCCTCTGCACAGCATCGTCATTCCGTGAGGAAGTGATATGCCGTTTTCCTTCATTATATCCATCAGGCACTGAAGTGCTGCTGCCAAATCGAGACTTCCAAAGGATACTGAACCATACTGATCTATGAAAGCTTTTAAATCCTCATACAGCTTAGCTCTGTCAGGTGTCCCGCTTACTGCACCCAGATCCAGAACCGCATTTTCTACAGCCTGAATATCATGAAGAGCAATTCCTCTGACACCTCGTACCATAAGGCGTCTGTCCTTTTCAGATAGTCTGCCCATCATTCCCATATCAATCCAGATGATCTTTCCATCACGGATCTTGACATTTCCCGGATGTGGATCAGCATGGAAAAAGCCGTCATTCATGACCTGTTTTATAAAGTTATTAACAAACTTTTCACCTATCTCATTAAGGTCATAACCATGTGCCGTAAGGTATTCCACATCATCAATTGAGCATCCATGAACATATTCCATAACAAGGACTTTATCGGTGGAGTACTCGGGAAACATCTTAGGACATCCCACATAACGGATATCCTTGTTGTTACGGGCAAATTCTGCCATATTGCAGGCTTCACGGAAGAAATCCATCTCCTCTCTTGCAACTGCCCACATCTCATCAAGTACCATATCCAGGTCCACAATATTTTTCAGATCACCCACAGGCGGCATAAGCTTTACAAGACGATGAAGAAGACTGATGTCTCTTGACATTATTTCGTAGACACCTCGCCTTTGAACTTTGATTATTACATCATCTATGCCTTCTTTTTCGTCGCTGTTTCTTAGCTTTGCCCTGTGAACCTGAGCAATAGAAGCTGATCCAAGAGTTTCCTCTTCAATCCACTCATAGATGTCCGTATAAGGGCATCCGTAGGACTCCTCGATAACTTCGATCACTTCGCTAAAGGGCATTGGCTGAACATCAAAATTCAGCTTTGCAAGCTCATCACAATAGCGCTTCGGCAAAATGTCCGAATGCATCGACATTATCTGCCCAAGCTTAATATAAGTCGGCCCCAGCTCCTCAAGGATTATCCTTAATTTTTCCGGAGATATGCCCCTTGTTATTTTATTCCTTGCAAGAACAGCGCGGATTTCTTTGAACCTCGCGCTGTCTTCTGCATTTTTCTCTTTACTATTTTCTTCGGAATCTGCGTGTTTTAATGCCTCTGCTTTATCTGCCTGTGCATCGGCAATCTGTCGCATTTTTCCTACCAGATCCGTTAAGTCTGCCATCTGCTCACTCTTTATTCTCAGCAGCTGCTATAAGCTCTTTTAGCTTTGCAAGCTCATCTGCTGAAAGTCCCTCAACAACCTTGGAGAGGTCTTTTTTATCCTCTTCCTTTTTCTCTGTAGTCTCCTTTACCGTGCGCTTAAGCTCCTTATTCAGAGCCTTACCCTGCTCAACGGTAATCTCTCCTTTTTCAACCATTTCGCCAAGAATTTCACCTGCTTTTTCAGCTGAAAGAGCAACAGCTCCAACACTGGCAAGTAAAATTTTCTTAAGTCCGTCTGTAAGAATGTCCATGTTCTTGTCCTCCTTTATATAGCTTCCCGAAAAAGTGGTAATTAAAAAATCAGCACCCACAATTTAGGAAAGAATATTATGCCGCCTATTATTGCGGCCATAATAGCACTCATCAAAACAGCTCCCGCCGCAGCATCCTTGGCTTTCTTGGCCAGTGGCTTGCGCTCCTGTGTCACAAGATCAACCACCGCTTCAAGGGCCGTATTTACAAGCTCAAGGCTCAATACCAATCCAAAAAGCACTATGCAGAAAAGCCATTCTACAAGGGAAATATGAAGAAAAAACCCAAATATCACCACAAGTACAGTGACTGTGCAGTGAATCTGCATGTTTCTCTCATGCAAAATGGTATTTCCGATGCCCTCAAATGCATACCCAAAGCTTTTATATAACTTATTTTTCTTTGATGTATTATTTTCCATGTCCATATTTTCAGTAATCACTGGCTCATCATACCTGCGCCGCCTGCTGCCGCATTAGCTTCTTCCTCAGCCTTGGTTCTTGCAACCATTGCTTCCATCTCAGGTCTTGCAATATCAAAGCAGGCCAGCATCTTGGTCGAAAAGATTCCACTTTCACCGTTTTTTATCATTTCGTATGCTTTGCTGGGAGTAAATGCCGACTTGTAAACTCGGTCACTTACCAGCGCATCATAAACGTCCGCCAGGGATGTGAGCTGTGCTGCGATAGAGATTTCCTCTCCCTTAAGGCCGTCCGGATATCCCTTGCCGTCATATTTTTCATGATGATGTCTGCAGATATCGTAGCTGACTTCCAGGTACTCCTTGTCCTGAAGATCTGCCAGCATCTTAACAATCTCACAGCCTCTGGTGGTATGGGATTTCATGATATCAAACTCATCAGCCGTCAGTCTTCCGGGCTTCAAAAGAATTGAATCGGGAACCGTGATCTTACCGATATCATGCATTGCACTGGCCGTTGTTATTACTTCAATCCTGTGAGGAGTAAGCCCAAACTCGGGATAATTCCTCATGGCCGTATTCGCCAGTATCTGTACAAATCCTTTAATCCTCTTTAGATGATATCCGGATTCCAGATTACGGAACTCTACGATGGTACAGATAGTATCGATAATTCTGGCATTGGTCTCGCGAAGCCTTTCTTCCTGCTTCTTAAGAACCATGAACTGCTTTTTCAGGACTCTTGTCTGATCGTTTACCTTCTGCTCAAGCCCGCGTCTGCTTTCATAAAGCTCAATAGCTCTCAAAACTCTGTGCTTTACAACCATTGGATCGAAAGGTTTATGGATAACATCAGCGGCACCTTTTTCATAGCATTTTCTCTCAGCGTCAGTACTGCCGTCTGCCGTTATCATCAAAACCGGAATCCTTGCGGGAATCTTGTGCTCGGAAAGCTTCTCAAGGAGCCTGTAGCCGTCCATTTCAGGCATTACAATATCCAGAAGGATTGCAGATATCTTATCCTTCTTGGTTGCTATTATCTCAAGCGCTTTTCTGCCGTTTTCGGCTTCAAGAACATCATACTCTTCCTTGAAGATCTCGCTGAGAATCCCTCTGTTTATTTCCGCATCATCTACAATAAGTATGCTCTTATCTGCCACTTTTAACTCCTTGCTACAACTTTCTCGCCATCAAGCATTAATACTGCACCTTCTGTAGCTTTGAAGGTAAATCCTTTTGTCGATTCATAAGTGTCATTTAGCTTCAGCATCCTGCTGCCCATCATGATCACTGTGCCGTCAAATACAAGCCTCGCCACAAGTACCTTAGAGTCCTTAACGGCCGCCATCTCATCTTCAATTTCTTTTTTACGCTTATTGAGCCTCTCAAGTTCCGCTTCTTTTATCGCTGATTCTGCATTTATCTTAATCTTTACCTGAAGGGCCTGTTTATTGGTCGTATCATTAAAGGATGCCAGCTTGGCTCTCTGACTCTCGTATACCTTTATCTCCTGATAGGTTCTGGAAAGGTTCCTCATGAGATTTTTATACTCATAATCAAGGTCTTCAGTGATACCGGTCCTTATAACCGTTTCTTTAACAGTTTTGCTGCCAAGAACGGCTGTCTCAATTCCCTTAAGAGAAGTAACCTTACCACCGTTTACAAGTCCTCTGTCACCAAGCATCAGTACCTTGCCGCCTGCCGATACATTGCAGTTTCGGCAGTCATTGGATATAAGATCCTCTTTGCACTTAATATCTGCATTATCAAGATGCGCAGCTGCCACTATACCGTTTGCATTAATGCTTGTTCTCTCACTTAGATTCCCGACTATGCTCTTACGGACTACAATTCTTCCGCCGGCCGTAAGATCGGCGCAGGTCACACTTCCATCAACTACGATATCTCCCTTTGCCTGGACATAAGCGTTTTCTATATCACCTTTTACCCAGATCGTACCATCATAGTTTATCTTATCCCTTACATTTACAAGAGATTCATAGACCTTAGCCTTGTCTATCCATATTTCTCCGCTATGGATTCTTCCAACTCCTGCATAAGATGAAACATAGGTCTGCTTATCTGCAAGAAGCATGAAGCCGTGTCCCTTTAGGATAGGTTTTCCTCTGCCTGGTTTTGCCTTCAATATCTTGCCCGTAACGTCAAACCCATCAACCCCGGGTGTTGCAGGATGGTATATTGCCAGCTTGTCTCCAAGCTTAACCTCATCAAATATTTTTACTTTGGAAAAATCGGCGCCATCTGAACTTTCCATGTCGGGAAGTATACTCTCACCCAGCTGAAGGAGATATTCATAATAACCATCCTTGCCGTTTTCCGGCTCCCTTCCGGTGGCTACAAGAGTTTTTACACCGAACTTTTTATTTTCAATCATCTCCGCGAGAACCTTTTTGCTGATTCCACGGCGAACCCTGGCCCTATACAGGAGCTTTGCAATATATTCAATTGTGAATTTCGCTGCCTTTGTTCCTACAGGTATCGTGAAATATACCTTCATCATATCTTCCGATATGTCTATGAGGCGCCCTTCCTCTGTCTGTAAAAACTGCCATGCCTTTACTTCTTCGTCGGCAGGCTTAGACATCTCTTCCTGAAGCTGGCCTGTGAAAAGCTTACTCAGGTTGCTTGGAAGGGCCTTGCCGTCTTCCAGCCACTCACGCATGATTCGCATTTCCTGCGCGGGATGAACCATGCTGCTATATTTGCTGACATCCAGATTAGCTTCAAGACCAAGCCTTATCTCGCGCATCTGATCTGCACGGTAAAGAGGCTTAGCATAAACTGAAACATCCACCTGGTGTTCAAGTCCCAGCCTAAGCTCTTTCATCTGCTTCCAGCCATACTGTTCATCTGCATAAATGCTTACATCAAGATTCTGCTCAAGTCCAAGCAAAACCTCATGCATACATTCGCCACGCATGCCAAAAAGAAAATACCTGTCGATATCCTCAATTCCTGCCATTTTGGCTTTTCTCACCTGCTCAAGCTGTTCTGCATCAAAATTCTTTTTTATATATTCATCTATGTCTATTTTATCTTTATAGGCTATATGAATCTGTTCCAGCGTCGCCGCATCCTTGCGTCTTACAAGTGCCTCATCCAGCTCAAGGCCATCCTCAAGGCTCTCCCTTATAACACGCATCTTCATATATGGCATATCAACCCTTGCATAAGAAGATATGTCTGTGCCATTTTCAAGGCCTTTGCGTATTTCTGCCATCTGAAGCCAGTTATAACTTGCGTTCTGATAAAAAATTATGGGAATATCGGCTTCTAATCCAAGCCTGATCTGACGCATCTGATCTGCGAAAAATTCAGGCCTTGCATACTCAGTTACATCAAGTCCCTTCTGAAGTCCCTCGCGAATCTCTGCGAGCTGCATGATGTCAAAACCGGCATCACGATACATGGACATATCTATCCCTGACTGCAGTTCAAGGCGGATTTCTTCCATTTCATTCCATGGAAGCTCAGGGTCCAGATACTCCAATACATCTGCCCCTGTTTCAAGGCCTTTTCTAATCTCTGCAAGCTGATAGATATTAAAACGCTTACCTTCAAGCAGATTGATATCGAAACCATGCTTCTTTATAAGCAGCATCTCATTCGAAATCAGATCAGGTGCATATAAAGTTTTGTCCTCATCTGCAGCAACAACAGCCATTTACGAATCTCCATTACACCTTATCAGTGATAATATATTCCAACACGCAAAAGCCCATTAATATCTACAATAACTCATATTTATTCTAACACTTTGAAATATCACCCTCAACGAAATAGCGAGAATTTATGGATATTTTATAAGTATATAGCTAAAATTCAGATAAGCTTAAACATAAAAGTGCACATCCTGATATCTCTATCTTACAAGGGTGTGCACTGTGTTTTATTTATTTTCGTCGAATATCTTCTTTATACTCTCATCATACGGAGCTCGAAGAACTCCATATTCTGTAACTATACCTGTTATAAGTTCATGATCTGTAACATCAAAGGCTGGATTGTATACCTTAACTCCATCAGGAGCCATACGCTCACTGTACCACATCTCAGTCACTTCTTCAGGCTTTCTCTGCTCAATATTGATGTCATCACCTGTTTTGGTGTTCATATCGATAGTGGATGTAGGTGCGCATACATAGAAAGGAATTCCGTAATGCTTAGCTACAGTTGCCACAACGCTGGTACCGATCTTATTTGCAGCATCGCCGTTTGCCGCAACCCTATCACATCCTACGAATATTGCATCTATAGCCCCGGTCTTCATAAGGGAAGCTGACATGTTATCACAAAGAAGTGTTGTATCGATTCCTGCACTGTGAAGCTCAAAGGCTGTAAGTCTTGCTCCCTGTAAAAGAGGTCTGGTCTCATCACAATAAACTCTGATGTTCATGCCTTTCTCATGGGCCAGATACATGGGAGCTGTTGCTGTTCCATACTTACAGGTTGCAAGCTGTCCCGCATTGCAGTGGGTAAGAAGTCCATAGCCGTCCTTTATAAGGGTAAGTCCGTTCTCACCGATTCGCCTGCAAACATCGATATCCTCAGCCTTTATCTTTTCTGATTCCTTTCGCATAGCTGTGATAAGGAGATCTCTGTCAAAAGCCTCTGCATTTGCTGTGGCTACCTCTCCGCTTTCGCTAAGCTCCATGGCTAATTCTTTTCTAGCAACGTCCTTCACATGCTCTTCCATACGTTTAAGTGCCCATGAAAGATTAACTGCTGTAGGTCTTGAAGAGTTCAGGTAATCACTCTTTTCCTTAAGCTCCTTCATGAACTCATCATAGCTTTCAGCCTTAGAATGCTTCATGAGTACATAAAGCCCGAACCCTGCAGCCACGCCAATAGCCGGTGCGCCTCTCACCTGGAGAAGATAAATCGCATTCCAAATCTCCTCACCGGTGTGAAGTCTTATAATTTCAATTGTTCCCGGAAGCTTAGTCTGATCTATAATCTCTAAAGCGTCATCCTCATCTATAAGTGACACTGTTTCGTAATCTAGTATGCTTTTCATTAGTTCCAAAATCTCCTTATAAATACACTCAAATTATATAGACTATATTTTATCAGAATGCCTCTCTTTTGTCGCTAGCTCATCGGCTTTTACATTAACAGGGCTACCGCGAACAAAGAGTCGCTCGCGACTCTTTGCGCGCTGGTGCGCGCAAGCTTTAGCTTGCAAAATTCATCTGCGCACCAGTCGCATCCTTAGCGGAGCGCTTTTTATTCAATAGGAAATCCGAAGGAATTTCCTATTGAATAAAAAAGGTTGACTACATCAAATCGATTATGGTGCGTCGAAAAGCGTCACCCGAATGATTTGAAGTAGTCAACCCAATATTTTTAGCGGTTGCCCGTACTAATTATTTTGCTGCGAGAGCTGCCTCGAGCTTCTTTGTAAGTGCAGGAACGATCTTGTTAAGGTCGCCAACTACGCCGTAATCTGCTACGTCGAAGATAGGAGCGTTCTCATCCTTGTTGATAGCGATGATGAGATCTGATTCTTCCATACCTGCTACGTGCTGGATAGCTCCGCTGATACCGATTGCGAAGTAAACCTTAGGACGAACAGTCTTACCTGTCTGACCAACCTGGAGATCCTTCGGCTTCCAGCCTGAATCTACAACTGCACGTGAGCATGATACTGTTCCGTGAAGAACCTTTGCAAGGTCATCAAGAAGCTTGAAGTTCTCAGGGCTTCCAACACCACGTCCACCAGATACAAGAATCTTAGCTTCCTGGATATCCTCAACCTCTGAAACTGCCTTAACGATCTCAAGGATCTTTGTATAGCAAGCGTTCTCTTCGAATCCGGGGTTGAACTCAACAACCTCAGCCTTAGCGCCCTTTACAGGAGCGATCTTCTGCATAACGCCGGGACGAACTGTTGCCATCTGAGGACGGAAGTCAGGGCAAGCGATAGTAGCGATTGTGTTACCACCGAATGCAGGACGTGTCATAAGGAGCTGCTTATGCTTCTGCTCCTGGCCCTCAACTGCGTTAAGCGGGAAGTCACCGATATCAAGCTGTGTACAGTCAGCTGTAAGACCTGTGTGAACACGTGAAGATACGCGAGGACCAAGGTCACGGCCGATTGCTGTAGCACCAACCAGAAGGATTTCCGGCTTGTACTCATTGATAACTGATGCAAGTGCATGTGTGTAAGGCTCTGTACGATAATCCTTAAGCTCAGGATCATCAACAACGATTACACGGTCAGCGCCGTACTCAGCAAGTGTGTCTACCAGGTTACCAACCTTGTCACCAAGCAGAACTGCTGTAACTTTTTTCTCATCAAGATCATTTGCAAGATCTTTTGCTTTGCCCAGGAGCTCAAGTGCGATACCTGAGAGCTCATTGTCTACCTGCTGAGCAAATATAAATACACCCTTATATTCTTCTAAAGACATGTTTTGTTCTCCTTTATACTATATTGCTGCTTACGCAGGTTTATTAGATAACGTGCTTCTCCTCGAGCTTGCCGAACAGATAATCAACAGCCTCATCAGCTGAATCAGCAACGATCTTCTCACCAGCGCCCTTCTTTACCTTATCAGAAGCCTTAGCGATCTGAGTAGGTGATCCCTTAAGACCAAGGTTAGAATCCTCAACATCCTTAAGGTCTGCTCTTCCCCAAACGGTTACTTCCTTCTCGAATGCATCGAAGATTCCGCCGGGTGTCATGTATCTGGGCTCGCCCAGCTCTGCAAGAGCTGTGATAAGGCAAGGCATCTTAGCCTCTACCATGTGATAACGATCCTCGAACTGACGCTTAACAACAACAGTCTTAGCCTTCTCGTCAACCTTGATCTCCTCAGCGTAAGAAATTACGGGAAGTCCAAGGTGCTCAGAGATCTGAGGACCAACCTGAGCTGTATCACCATCGATAGCCTGACGGCCTGTGATTACGAGATCATACTCAAGGTTTCTGAGTGCGCCTGCGATTGTAGAAGATGTTGCCCATGTGTCAGCACCACCAAGTACACGGTCTGTAACAAGAACTGCCTTGTCAGCACCCATAGCCATAGCCTCACGAAGAACTGCCTCAGCCTTGGGAAGACCCATGGTTACAACAGTAACTTCTGCGCCGTATTCATCTTTAAGACGAAGAGCTGCCTCAAGACCTGCTTTGTCATCAGGATTCATGATTGCAAGCATTGCTCCTCTGTCGAGTGTTCCATCGGGTTTAAACTTAACCCCGCCCTTTGTATCGGGCACCTGCTTTATGCAAACTACAACTTTCATGTGTATTCTCCTTTATCAAATTAAGATGATTACTTAAGTAATGCTCCAGATATAACCATTCTCTGAACTTCAGAAGTACCCTCATAGATCTCTGTGATCTTAGCATCACGCATCATGCGCTCTACTTCGTACTCTCTGATGTAGCCATAACCACCGTGAAGCTGTACAGCCTTTGTAGTTACATCCATTGCAACCTCTGCTGCAAAAAGCTTAGCCTTAGCAGCTTCGATTCCGTAGTAATCCTTGTTCTTCTTAGCATCTGCTGCCTGATAAACAAGAAGTCTTGCTGCTTCACACTGTGTAGCCATGTTAGCAAGCTGGAACTGTGTGTTCTGGAAAGCACCGATTGCTCTGCCGAACTGCTTTCTCTCTTTTACGTACTCAACTGTTCTGTCGAGAGCGCCTTCTGCAATACCAAGAGCCTGAGCAGCGATACCGATACGTCCACCATCAAGAGTGTGCATAGCGATTGCAAAGCCCTTGCCTCTTGTTCCAAGAAGGTTCTCTGCAGGAATATGGCAATCCTGGAAAATAAGCTCGTATGTGGATGATCCACGGATACCCATCTTGTTTTCCTTTGTACCAAATGTAAATCCGGGTGTATCCTTCTCAACGATGAATGCTGAGAACTTCTTCTGCTTTCTACCCTTCTTATCTTCTACAACATCTGTGTAAGCGAAGATGATATAAACATCAGCTTCCTTACCGTTTGTGATGAAGCACTTGGATCCGTCAAGAACCCATTCTTTTCCATCTTCTGTAAGAACAGCCTTGGTCTGAACACCCTGAGCGTCTGTACCAGCCATGGGCTCTGTAAGACCGAAAGCACCGAGCTTCTCACCCTTTGCAAGGGGAACAAGGTACTTCTGCTTCTGCTCTTCTGTACCGTATGTCATGATAGGATCGCAGCAAAGTGATGTGTGAGCAGATACGATAACTGCTGTTGTACCACAAACCTTTGCAAGCTCCTCTACACACATAACGTATGTAAGAGGATCACAACCCTGTCCGCCGTATTCCTTCGGAACCGGGATTCCCATGAAACCGTACTTCTGCATTAACTTAACAGTCTCTGTAGGGAACTTCTCTGTCTCATCCACGTCAATTGCGTGGGGCTTAACTTCTTTTTCTGCGAACTCTTTGAAAAGAGCTCTCGCCATTTCATGTTGCTGATCTAACTGAAAATCCATGAAAAAAATCCTCCATTCGTATTCTTAATACCCTCATCCGTCAGCTTCGCTGACACCTTCTCCCTCTGGGAGAAGGCTTTATCAGGCGATTTAATTCCTTAATAGGAATAAGTAAGCGTATTATTTCTTGTCAGTGGGTACCTTGCCACCGTCGCTGTAATCGTAGAAACCGATACCAGTCTTAACACCAAGCTTCTTACCACGAACCATCTTACGAAGAAGAGGGCAAGCACGATACTTGGAATCGCCTGTCTCCTTGTAAAGAACGTCCATGATTGCAAGAACGATATCAAGTCCGATGTAGTCACCGAGTTCAAGGGGTCCCATAGGATGGTTGCAGCCAAGCTTCATAGCTGTGTCTACACCCTGGATATCTGAAACGCCTTCTGAATATACGAAGATACCTTCGTTGATCATAGGAACAAGGATACGGTTTACAACGAAACCAGCTGCCTCGTTAACCTGTACGGGAGTTTTTCCAAGGTCTTCAGAGATTTTCTTGATCTTCTCAACATCAGCCTCAGGTGTGTTTGCACCCTGGATAACCTCAACCAGCTTCATAACAGGAGCGGGATTGAAGAAATGCATGCCGATAACCGGCTTAGGAAGTCCTGCACCGATCTCTGTGATTGAAAGAGATGATGTGTTAGATGCAAAGATGCAATCAGGATTCTTTACGATGTTCTCTTCAAGCTCCTTGAAGAGGTTCTTCTTGATATCCATAACCTCAAGAGCTGCCTCAACTACGAGATCAGCATCTGAGCAGATATCGTTAAGACCTGTTGTGATCTTGCCGAGAATAGCGTCAGCCTTTGCCTGATCGATCTTTCCCTTTGTAACCATCTTGTCGATGCTCTTCTTGATCTTTGCAAAGCCGCCTTCTGCGAACTCTGTCTTAATGTCACACAGATAAACCTTGTCTACTGTGTCTGCCTGTGCAAATGTCTGCGCAATGCCTGCGCCCATTGTACCTGCGCCAATTACTGCTACCTTCATTTATATATCCTCCTAATCTTTATTTATCTAATCTTAATCTTCGAATGATGATCATGCATTATGCATTCTTAAAGTCTACTACTTTAACCTTCTTAGGATCATCTTTCTTGCGAAGGAAGTTAGCCATACCTTCACGCTGATCTTCTGTCTCGAAGCAATCGCCGAAGATCTTCTCCTCAAGCTCGATAGCCTTATCGATATCAAGCTGAAGTCCTTCATTTATAGCCTTCTTGCATGCACGAACTGCGATAGGAGCATTAGCTGCGATTGTGTTTGCCATCTTCTCAGCTGCAGGAAGAAGCTCTTCCTGAGTATAAACCGCATTTACAAGACCGATTCTGAAAGCTTCGTCAGCCTTGATGTTACGTGCTGTATAGATAAGCTGCTTAGCCATTCCAGCGCCTACGAGACGAGCAAGTCTCTGTGTGCCACCGAATCCGGGTGTGATACCAAGACCAACCTCAGGCTGACCAAACATAGCATTGTCTGAACAAATACGGATATCACAGCTCATAGAAATCTCGCATCCGCCGCCAAGAGCGAATCCGTTTACAGCTGCGATTGTAGGAATAGGGAATGTCTCCAGCTTTCTGAAAACATCATTACCCTTCTTACCGAAAGCTTCGCCTTCTGCCTTTGTAAGGGTACTCATCTCTCCGATGTCAGCACCTGCTACAAAAGACTTCTCTCCTGCACCTGTAAGAACAAGAGCTCTTACTGTGTTAACATCAATGCTATCAAGAGCAGCGTTGAGGTCATCAAGTACTGCGCTGTTAAGAGCATTGAGTGCTTCAGGACGGTTGATTGTAAGGACAGCGATCTTATCCTTTACTTCAACATTAACAAATCCCATTTTCTTTTCCTCCTTTTTTACGTGTAATAAGCGCTGTGAGAAAATCCCTCACAGCGCTTAATTTATTTAATTGGTAGTTCTGTACTCGGACTCAAGCCCAAGTCAAATGCTTACCTCTCAACGATAGTTGCACAACCCATACCACCACCGATGCAAAGAGTAGCAAGACCACGCTTCTTGTCAGATCTCTGCATCTCGTGAAGCAGTGTAACAAGAATACGGCATCCTGAAGCACCTACAGGGTGTCCAAGTGCGATTGCACCACCGTTTACATTAAGTTTTGAAAGATCGAAGCCAAGATCCTTACCAACAGCTACTGACTGAGCTGCGAAAGCTTCGTTTGCTTCGTAGATATCGAAATCCTCAATCTTGAGGCCTGTACGATCAAGAACCTTCTTTGTAGCTGCAACAGGGCCAACACCCATGATAGAAGGATCAACACCGCCAAGAGCACCGCATACCCATGTAGCCATAGGTGTAACGCCGAGCTCCTTAGCCTTCTCTTCGCTCATAACAACGATAGCTGCAGCACCGTCATTGATACCTGATGCGTTACCAGCTGTTGTTACGCCGTCAGCGTTGATAGGACGAAGCTTTGCAAGACCTTCCATTGTAGAACCGGGACGAGGACCCTCGTCTGTATCAAACATAACTGTTTCCTTCTTAACCTTTACAGGAACGGGAACGATCTCATCCTTGAACTTGCCTGCCTTCTGAGCTGCCTCAGTCTTCTGCTGGCTCTTAAGTGCAAACTCATCAAGCTCTTCTCTTGTGAGCTTCCACTGCTCTGCTACGTTATCAGCAGTCTTGATCATGTGGTAATCGTTGAATGCATCCCAAAGAGCATCGTTTACCATACAATCCTTTAATACACCATTATTCATACGATAACCGAAACGTGCCTTGTCAAGTGCGAAAGGAGCCATTGACATGTTCTCCATACCACCTGCAACTACGATGTCAGCACTACCAGATAAAATCTTCTCAGCAGCCATGTTTACGCAGTTAAGACCTGAACCGCAAACAACGTTGATAGTAACAGCCGGTACCTCAACAGGAAGACCTGCTTTGATAGAAGCCTGACGAGCTACGTTCTGTCCAAGACCAGCCTGGATAACACATCCCATAAGAACCTCGTCAACCTGCTCCGGTTTAACTCCTGCTCTGTTAAGAGCTTCCTTGATAACAATTGAACCAAGATCTGCTGCCGGTGTGTTTGAAAGAGCGCCGCCCATCTTACCGATTGCAGTTCTGCAAGCACCTGCTAAAACTACCTTTTGTGCCATAGATGATACCTCCGTTTCGGGACTTTAAGTCCGCTATTTTATTATAGTTTTGTTGCTTGTTATTTTTTTGTCACAACGAATATATTATAGCATGTTGGCTTTTTTCTGCGCAAGAAAAAGGCACAGATAATATACTATTTTTTTATTAAATTTTCATAAAGCTGTCACAGATGCACATAAATTGAAAAGTCAACATAAAAAATTAATATTTTATAAAGAGATTTTTTAAAAGTTATCCACAATCTTAAAATTATAAATGCCTATTTTACGACTTATACACGAAGTTATCCACATTACCCACAATTATCCACCAAATACACTTGTTTTCTTGTCTCAAAAACAGAACATATTTTTTGTCTATTTTGCACGAAAACAGTGATATCTATGAAAGATTTCTAAACTTATCTCTTATGTTTGATTTAATCTGTCAGAAAATGATATAATTTGTTTATAAAAATATATGGGAAAAGGGGATGATTGCATGAATTTTACGATTATTGGAAAAAACATTGATGTAACACCCGGACTTAAATCCGCAGTAGAAGAAAAGATCGGCAAGCTCGAGAAGTATTTTACTCCGGAGACTAATGTCAACGTAACTCTTACAGCTGATAAGGATCGCCACAAAATAGAGGTGACCATTCCCGTTAAAGGTAAGATTATCAGATCTGAGCAGGTAAGCAGTGACATGTATGTATCTATCGATCTCGTTGAGGAGATCATAGAACGTCAGCTCAAGAAGTACAGAAGCAAGCTTGTTGACAAACACCAGACTGAGATCAGCAACTTCAAAAAAGAGTACATTGAGAATGAACTTGATGATGATGAAGAGATCAGAATCGAGCGTTATAAGAAGTTTGACCTCAAGCCGATGTATGTTGAAGACGCTGCCATTCAGATGGAGCTTCTCGGACACAACTTCTTCGTATTCATCAACGCTGATACAGATCAGCCGAATGTAGTTTATAAGAGAAAGGGTAATACCTACGGTTTGATTGAGCCGGAAGAATAAAACCTGAAACACTTAATGAGGTTATTGCGAATTTAGTGTTTCAGCGTTGTTCCGTCGAGCGAATGCGAGAGCGGAACTTCATTACAAGAATATAAAAAATCGGAAAGCTTACGCTTTCCGATTTTTTATTCTTATTAGAAGATCCTTCGAACTGCAAGTACCTGTCTGTAGCTTGCATCTGAAATCTTAATACCTGTCTTAGCTGTTGAAGCATGTACGATCTGTCCGCCGCCGATGTAGATACCAACGTGACCTGAGTAACATACGATATCACCGGGCTGTGCATTTGCAAGACCATCAACTGCTGCACCAACGCTTCTGTCAGCACCGCTTGAGTGAGGAAGACTAACACCGAAGTTAGCATATACACTCATAACGAAACCTGAACAGTCTGTTCCGTTTGTAAGACTGGAACCACCATATACATAAGGGTTACCAACGAACTGAGTTGCAAAGGATGCAACAGCAGAACCGATGGAACTTGACTGTGTAGTATAGCTTCCTGCTGAATTGTAGCTCTTGGAACCTGATTTATCAGATGAATTCTTTGTACCCTTCTTAGCCTGAGCAAGAGCTGCGAGACGAGCCTCCTCTTCCTTCTTAAGACGAGCTTCCTCTTCTGCCTTGGACTCTGCTTCAACGAACTCTGTAGAAAGATCTACGAATTCTCTTGATACGTATCCTTCACCTTCCTCGATACTTACCTTAACCCATTCTTCTAATTCTTCGGTTACGACAAGTTCATCCTCGATAGGTACGAGACCTAGCACTTCATCATCTGTGCTGGGGCCACTTCTTACTTTAAGTGTTGTGGTATTAACTGTAGCAATTCTCTTACCAACTTCCTTGGCAAGCTCTACTGCATCTTCACCGGTTACGCAATACTCGCCCTTTACATAACCTTCTACTGAACCGGATTTGATCTTGTACCATCCGTCAGTCTCTTCAATGAGAGTACCAACAGAATCGTCATAAAGCTTACCGATGACCTCGCCATCCTCTTCACTCGGGTTATCTCTTACATTTACATAATCATTAACCTGAGCGATAACAAGAGTCTTAAAACGCTCTTCCTCTTTCTCCTCATCAGTCATAGCCTGAAGCTTCTCTTCGTTGGCTTCATCATAATCTGCTATTGAAATGTTTGCACCTGTAGCCTTCTGAATATCATTAAGGATATTCTCCTGAAGTGTAGATGCAAGTGGTGTAGTCTCTGTAATGTCTGCATTGTCATTCTCAGCTACATCAGTGCTGTCAGAATCACCCTGTAAATTAGAAAGTGAAACAGAATCCTGAGTCTGAAGCGCATAGCTGATTCCTGCTGAAGGTAATACGCTTGTTACCTTTGAGGATGAAGCAGATGCATTTATTCCAGTTCCTCCAACTGTTAAAGCAGCAGCAACCCCCATTGCCACAAGCTGCATTCTAGTCTTTCGCAAAATGGACCTCCAAATAATTGTTACGATTTTGTTACATCTTTTACAATATACCCCTTTAATATAATCTTGTCAACCTTTCAGGCCTTTTAGAAGCAAATTTAAACCGCATAAATATCATATTTTTCATAATTGTGCATTCTATTACATCATATTAAAAGCCAGTGTTTTTGCGGACACTGGCTATTTTTTAACAGTTTCCTTATTCTTTTTTTCGAATAATTTTATCTATGAAATCACTTGCCTACCAAAAAATCCTGAACAGCGGTAACGGCATTTGCACCATCAGCTACTGCTGTAACAATTTGACGAAGTCTCTTTTTCCTGGAATCGCCTGCAACAAAGATTCCGGGCGTAGATGTGGCTCCATCCTCTCCTGCAATGATATATCCGGTCTCATCCATTTCAGCAAGCCCTGTAAAAGCCTCTGTAAGGGGATGAATTCCAATTGCTACGAAAAGTGCATCTGTTTCTATCTCTTTTTTTTCATCTGTCTTAACATTTTTAACGGTTATGGAAGAAACCTTGGCATCGCCCTTGACCTCTTCTACGATGCTGTCCCATACAACCTCTACATTAGGAAGTGATAAAAGCTCATCCTGAAGGATCTTGGCAGCGCGAAGCTCATTTCTTCTGTGAACCAGGTAAACCTTGCTACAGCCTCTTGCAAGGAAAATTGCATCCTCAACGGCAACATCACCGCCGCCGTTTACAACAGCTACCTTATTTCTGAAAAATGCACCGTCACAGGTTGCGCAGTAGGAAACACCCTTACCAGTAAACTCTTCCTCGCCCTTGATTCCAAGCTTATTGTGTGATGCTCCAGTTGCAAGGATTATGGTTTTTGTCTCGTACTCTCCATTATCTGTAATTACCTTGAATGTAGGTGCTTTGCTATCACTGCCGGGATCTACGGTCTCTATAGCAGTGACTGTTCCCTCAGCGAACTCTGCGCCAAGCTTATCAGCATGCTCACGGAACTTCATTCCCATATCAAAGCCGTTAATACCCGGAAGTCCAAGGTAATTATCTACTTCATAAGTAATAAGTATCTGTCCGCCGCTTACAGGGTCCTTCTCAATGACAAGAACATCAAGTCCTGCTCTCTTTGCATAAACAGCTGCAGATAAGCCTGCAGGGCCGGAACCTATAATAATCAGATCACGCATATTATTTCCTCCTTTGAAATATATATCTAAAATTAGATTGTGTGCAATTTGTTATAAACAATATACTTCTTTCCCAATAAAATGTAAAGAGTTTTTTGTGGTATGATAAATAAAATAATTATGAACTTTTTGGAGGTAGGGCTACATGCAGACAGATTCTGTAAAAACCTATGTTTTGATAACAGGAGCTTCAAGAGGAATCGGAAAAGCTATCGCAAAGGCATTTGCAAAAAACGGTTACTCACTGATTTTATGCTGCAAAAACCATATAAGCGCTTTAACAGACTTCGCCAGAGAGCTCGAAAACGAATATAAAATAAAGGCGAAAGCCTTTGAATGCAACGTTGGTGATGAAGCCTCCGTAAATGAATTATTCATGACTATCGAAAAGGAAGGTCTTATCCCAGGCATACTTATTAATAATGCAGGTATAGCTCACTACGGACTCCTTACCGATATGCCCGCAGAAGAATGGCACGAGCTTATGGCAGTTAATCTTGATTCTCTTTTCTATACATGTAAAAAAGCCGTTCCACTTATGCTTAGAAACGGATACGGTCGTATCATAAATATTTCTTCTGTATGGGGTAATGTAGGTGCATCCTGTGAGGTAGCCTACTCAGCATCAAAGGGCGGTGTCAATTCCTTTACAAAGGGCCTTGCAAAAGAGCTTGCCCCTAGTGGTATCCCGGTAAACGCCATCGCCTGCGGTATGGTAAATACGGAAATGAATTCATCCCACTTATCGCAGGAAGAGATTTCTGAAATCGCAGCTGACATTCCTGCGGACAGAATATGCGAACCGGAAGAAGTGGCAGACTTTGCAGTTAAGCTTGCCAAGTCGCCCACCTATCTTACAGGTCAGATTATAACAATAGACGGAGGCTGGATTTAAGCCTCCGTCTATTATTTTAGAATCACAAAAGTGCTTCCTCTTCACCATGTCTGGTTGTTACCACATAAAGCAGAGCACCTATAGCAACTATTCCAAAGGAAATAATCTGTGAGGTAGAGAACACTCCAAGACTTCCTCTGTGATCTGCTCTGAAAAACTCTAACAAAAATCTTCCTATTCCATAGAGGATCAGATACATTGCTGCACTTCTTCCTGGCACCTTATTTTTTCCTGAATAATATATAAGGAAGAAACCGATCAAAAAATCTCCCGCAGAAGACATTAACTGTGTCGGAATAAGTGGCACATTGTTAGGTGCAAACTGAGAATGAGTGAAAACAACGTGGAACCAGGAATCTGTCTCAGCACCATAACAGCAGCCGGCGCAAAAGCATCCAATTCTGCCAAAGCCCTGTGCTATGGCCACAGCAGGCATTACCATATCAAAATACGGAAAATACTTTTCTTTCCTTTTCAGCTTAACATATAGCATACTGGTGAGTATTCCGCCGATAATTCCGCCATACACAACATATCCGTTTTTAAAATCCCATAAAATTGAAGGATCTTTCATTATCTGCGGTATTTCTACTATATAAAATAGAAGCCTGCATCCAAGCAGGCCTCCAATAATAGCACAATAGAAAATTCCATAAATAGTATCTTCTGAAAGTCCCCGCTTTTTTCCTCTCCTTAGCACTATCATAAGTGCGCTTAAAAAACCTACAGCTATCATCAGCCCGTACATGTGGAATGTAAGCGGACCGATATGAATATCATTGAACATAAATCCCCATTTCTTATCGGTTTAAAACTTTCTCAATGGCCTCGATAACGACCTTTTCATCCAGAGGCTTTGTAACAAACTCTGCTGCGCCGTTCTCGACAGCTTCCTTAACCTTTTCATTCTGACCCGCTGCGGTTATCATAACAACCTTCGCATCAGGATAAGATCTGTGTATAAGCTTAAGTCCCTCTATGCCATCCATTACAGGCATTGTAATATCCATGGTAACTATATCAGGCTTAAGTTTAACGTAGCTGTCAAAAGCTTCCTGTCCGTTTGTAGCCTCGCCTATAACTTCATGTCCATGCCTCTCAAGCATGTCCTTTAAAACTCTGCGTGATGTTCTCGAATCATCTACCATCAATATGTTTGCCATATCCCGTCCCCTCACTTAATGTCAACTTCACTGTTTATAGAAACAATAAAATAAACTACTTCTTCGCCACTGTAAATAGGAATAACATGCATATCATCCCCGGACAGCTCTGAAAATCTGGTGATAAATGTCGGTGGCTCAAGCTCAATCTTAAGTGCGCTCTTACTCTTATCAGTAGCGTAAAGACCATTGATACAGTTAATAAGCTCGCACATTGCATCAAGTGCATCTTCCTGGGTCTCAATGAACTCTTCTCTCGTATAGCTCTTTGCCATCTTCTGAATTGCGCTTGCTGAACCTGCAAGAGCAACAGTAGCATTGATATCGCCTTTAAATCGCTGATAGCTTACACATTCTTCTTTAAGGTCATGCTTAGTACATGCCTTGTCAATACAGATGTGCGCATCCACAAGTCTGTACATATTCTTTATGCCATACTTGAAAAGTGATACATACTCAGGCTCCAGCTCATCAAGGAAAATAGGAACTATCGCGTCAAGGTCACCTCTTTTCAAGGATTCCATCTGACTATCGTTAAGTCCCTTGTCATGCTGATAATCAGCAATAACCTGATTCACATCCTCAAGAGATAAATAGCCTCTCTCAACAATTGCGGATGTAAAGGTCAAGAATTCATCTCCCTGAAGAGAAAGAAGTCTTCCAACCTGAATATTGGAAAGGTATCCCCTTTCAATGGCAAGATCACCAAAACGCTTATCCATAGTAGCCTGAAGGGCATTAATCTCTTCTGCCTGCGCAACCGTCATAAGCTTTTCAGTAACTGCTATTACACCGAGCTTAGCTCTCTTTGATTCCTGAATCTGATACACGACTGATAACTGGTCTTTGGACAATCTACCCTTACTTACAAGGTATCGTCCCATGATTCGATCAAACATAACCCCTCCATATCCCGTGTGCCTTAGCACTGAAATTATATTAATTCTACTTCATAAATACACCCTTAACAAGATTGAATTACTTGCAACCAATTAATCCTCAGGGGCAAATTCAGATGTAGTATCGCTGTCTGCTCCACCTTCCATAAGCTCGATATTGCTATCATTATCTGCAGGAATATCGGTCATGGAGGAATCCTCTGTAAGCTCTACAAAGCTGTCCTTTTCATCAGGCTCGGCCTTAGCTGCTATTCCTTTTCCCTTCATGGCTGACTGAATTGCTGCTTCTGTCTCGGTGAGCTTTTTCTTAGCGGGCTTTTTACCTGCCTGCTTAGCAATAGCGACCTGCTGAGCAGCCATCTGAAGTGCCAGCATACGGTCCCTGGGAATCATTATCTTTTGGCCGCCCGGATTGATGATAACGCCGTCCTTTTCTCCTACGAACTTAAGGATGTCAGGGAAAGTAAACACAGCACCCTTGAATTCGGAATTGGCAAACATCTTGGTAAATTCCATTCCGTCAGTAAATATAGGAAGGAAGTGCTTTTCATCCTTGCTCTTTATCTCAGGGAAACGGATCTTGGTGTCCTTTGTAAACTTGAATCTGCCATCCTCCATTATGTCCACAGGGCCTTCATGTACCATAGGTACAATATAGGTTGCAGCCTGCGCTGCCTGAGCCATGCGTATTTCCTTTATTGTAAGAATCTCGTTTCTCTTTTCATATTTAACGGGCCATCTTGCCTCTCCAAGGAAATCAAGTATTGCAAAAACAAGCGCCGGGTTCTTGGGTGAGTTGTCAGTTGTTCCACCCCAGTCACCGGGAGCAGCCACTATCTCATTTCTTCTGAAGTGTGCCCTGTAATATCCGTTTTCAATGATAAAGTTCTCAACACCAAGATAATACAGATAATCAAAGAAGCTTCTTCTGTCCTTTGCTGACTCTGCCTCGTTGTCTGCCTTGCAGGGGCGGGCAATGAGTCTTCTGTACTGGGTTTCAAATACCTTTACAGCTGCCTCCGCATGATCCTGATCAAGATAAATGTTGATGTATCCATGATCGATGAAAGGATAACCTGTCAGCTGATCATATAATACATAAAGCATCTTTGCGTCGCGGACTCTTCCAAGAATCTCGTTATAAATCTTTCTGTGGTTTGCTTCAAATCCCGGCAATGCAGCTTTTTTCTGAAAATGCTCCTGTGCAGTAATAAGGAAAAGAAGCTCCTGAAGTGAAAGGAATCTAAGAGAATCCACACTGATCTCATCCTCGTAGAGAATCTCACCAATTTCTTCCTTGCGATCTTCTGTAAGAGGATCGTCTAAAATAGTGTCCTCTTTGCCTGCAACTCTTACAGGATTTATCTTTGAAGGAACAGGCCATCCAAGCTCCATGTGAATCTCTTTAAGCTCAGCCTTTTCCCGTTCTTTTCTTTCAAGCTCCTCCTGCTCCAAAAGAAGAGCTTCCTCTTCTTCACGTTTTTTCTTTCCACCCAAAAAATCAAATAATCCCATTTATACAACTCTCCTCTTTATTGCTAACATAATACGTCTTAATCCGGTCGGATACGCTCCTGCCAAACTAAGTTATAAAGGCATTTTACTCAATAGTGAAATCTGCCTCATAGAATGCCTTTGAAAAATCTATAAGGTAATCCACATCCTTGACACCTGCAGTCTCATAGGGTGAGTGCATTGCAAGCTGTGCCATTCCGATATCCACTGTGTTGATCGCAACCTGAGTACCGGAAATGTTTCCAAGGGTTGAACCACCTGCCACATCAGATCTGTTGGTAAAGGTCTGATAAGGAACCTTTGCTTTGTCACAAACCATTTTGCAAATTGCAGCTGAAACAGCATCTGTAGTGTACTTCTGATTGGCATTGTACTTAATAACGATGCCGCCATTCATCTTAGGTCTGTTTACAGGATCAGCTTTCTCAACATAGTTTGGATGAACCGCATGAGCATTGTCAGCTGATATCATAAAGCTCTCAGACAAGGATACCAGATACTCACTCGTGCTCTTTCCAAAGCCCTCGTTGATCCTAAGAAGCGTATCCTTTAAGAAGGTGGACGCAGCGCCCTGCTTGGTTGTGCTTCCAACCTCTTCATTATCAAATACTACATGCATGATGATATTCTTCTTATTGGTAGCCGCCATAAATCCCTGAAGTGATCCGTATCCGCATTCAAGGTCATCAAGTCTGCCTGCAGAAAAATACTCATTTGCTGCTCCCCATACTGTGGGCTTTACACGATTATACAGGAAAAGATCATGACTTACGATATCACTTTCCTTAACGCCTGCTGCCTTGGCAACCAGCTTCATAAATCCATCCTTACCTGACTCATCACTGAAAACAGGAAGCAGATCCTTTTGTACATTGTACTTATAACCGTCGTTGGCTTCACGATTCATATGAATTGCAAGTGAAGGTATCATCAGAAGATCTCTGTCGATATCAACAAGCCTGCTCTCAATGCCGATTCCTCTGCCGCTCTTTTTGACCATAAGTCTTCCTGCAACTGACAGCGGTCTGTCAAACCAGGGAGCGCAAAGCATTCCACCATATTTTTCCACATTGAGTGTTACATAAGCACCTGCTGCCTCAATTTCAGGGTTCTCCTTGATTTTAAAAGCAGGCGAATCGCTATGACTTGCTATTATTGAAAATCCCTTATAATTTGTTGTTGGAACTTTAAATGAAATGATTGATGATCCATTTCTTGTAACGAAGTATTTTCCACCCTTTTTAAGCTTCCATACTTCTTTTTCGGAGAGCTCCGTAAAGCCCTCTCCAAGCAGCTTTTCTCTAATAAGGTTTACAGCATGGAAAGCTGTAGGACTCCCTTCGATAAAATCTGCCAATCCTTTGATCTGTGTTTTCATGTCTTTATCTCTCCGACTTTCTTCTATCATTTAGGTGATGCTTCTGTTTTTCCTCATACATCAGCCTATCTATATTTTGCTGAAATTCCTCTGCTGACAGAGCCCTTTCAGGATCATAAATACTGTAACCGCTGCTCACGTCTATCATTTCAGGCCAACCGTTGCGCTCTTTAATGTCGCGCTTAATGGCTTCGTGAACCCTGTTTATTTTCTCTTCAACCTCTTCGACTTCGGTCATGTTCGTAACAATGCAGAACTCATCACCACCGAATCTTCCGATATAGGCTTTTGACCCAAATGTATCAACCAAAACCCTTGCTACATCACGGATAGTATCATCACCGGCACTGTGTCCGTAGTGATCATTTATCTCCTTGAAATGATCCACATCCATCATTATTGCAGAAAACCTGTTGCCCGATGAAATACTCTGCTTTACCTTTTCCTCAAGCCTGATATCCAGACCACGCCTGTTGAGTACACCCGTAAGATAATCCACATTTATATCCCTGCTCTGCAATGAGAAAAACAGGATCAGACATCCGATAGAGATACCTGCATAGGTAATATCCATATTTGCCAGGAAAATCTGCAGCACTGCGCCGAGGAATGAAAGTATCGGCAGCATAAGAATAGCATTCTGATATTCCTTATAGATATTTTTTCGGAACATAATCACATACACAGTAAGCAGCACAATAAAAATCATCATCAGCACTGCTCTCACCATGAAATAAGGTCCTCTGAAATACAAGCCATCTTCAAAGAAATAAAACAGCTTAAGATCCAGAACCTCTGAAATGGTGATCATCACAACGTTTACAAAGGCAAAAGCCTGAAATGAATAAGAAAAAATCGCTCTTTTAAACCGGTTCTCCTTATCCATCCAACAATCAATATAAGTAAGCGCAAAAAGAATATCAACAGGATCCAGCAAATAAATCATGAAATATCCTATTTTTGCAAGAAACATCAGGTTATCCGGGTTCGCCTCACCGATTCTTCCAACAGTCTCGGAAGCCAACAGAACAAGCGTCATTATAAGAAGCGCCGAATAACGTCTACCCGATGTGATACTTGATGTACTGCGCTGAAAAATCAGTAACAATACAAGGAGTAGACCACAAAAGAAATTTAGTACTACCCAACCTTCAACTACCATAACATGCTCCTATTATTTTCCGGCTTTTATTTTTTCCTGAAGAGCCTTAAAAACCTCAAGCATTGCTTTCGTGTTAATTAGTTTTCCGCTTCGTAATACAGGTCTCTTGAACCTAAAGTTCTTAATACTTTTGAGCTGATATTTCTGTCTGAAATCAAGCATTTCAGCTGTAGCATTTACTTTTTCTCTAGCTATCTGTACCGCGCCTTCCATCTTCTCATCAAAACCTCCCATGGTCTTTTCGACCATGGTAAGAAGATGATACAGGCTGGATACCGTAAGAACCAAATCCGCTGCGAGATACGCCATCAGTAAAAGTGCTATTACCTCTGCAACATAGGGATTAACTGTCTCGCAAAATCTGAATGAAAAGGGAAGTACGAATCTTGTAACAAGTATGCCCGCTACTCCAAATCCCAATGTAGCAGGAACACATACTCTTCCGTTTATATTCAGCGGCATATCGTTGTAATCCCACCATACCGCGTGAAATCTCTTTTCCAAAAAATAAGATGTTCCATATTCAAGAAAAATACTTCCAACCGAGCAAATAAGAAATATCTGCCATATGGGTATTTCATTTACAGGGACCCTGCTGAAAACCGGAACGTATCCGAATATGATCAGGGTAAGCACGGTACCTGTTCCATAGATGGGACATATAGGGCCAAATAAAAATCCTCTGTTGGACCAGTGTCCCTCCTTCACGGTGCAATATGTACATTCGTATATCCAGCCTATAAAGCTGAACATCACAAATTCTATAAACAGCTTACTGATAAGCATTTTTTCATAATCTCCAGGTTAGTTCTAAGATAAATTTTTCCTGCCGAATTTGCATATCTCTTTTAGGCAGCACTCGGCACAATTAGGTCTTCTGGCAACACAAACTGCTCTGCCATGAGTTACAAATCTGTGACAAAGCATATTTCCCTCCTCAGGCGGAATTATCTTCCAGAGAGCCTTTTCGACCTTGGCAGGTTCTTTAATATTATCCACAAGACCAATAAGGTTACTTAATCTGATACAGTGTGTATCCGTGACTATAGCAGGCTTTCCAAAGACATCGCCCATAATGAGATTGGCACTTTTTCTGCCAACACCGGGCAGAGCAAGAAGCTCTTCCATATTGTCCGGAACGTTACCGTCATATTTTTCCTGCAGCATCTTCATGCATGCGGAAATATCCCTTGCCTTGGAATTGCCAAGGCCGCAGGGTCTTATTATCTCTTCAATCTCAGATACATCTGCTTCAGCCAAAGCTTTAACCGAAGGAAACTTTGCATAAAGAAGAGGCGTAGTCTGATCAACTCTTGCATCTGTGCACTGAGCCGCAAGTCTCACACTTACAAGAAGCTGCCATGCATCCTTATAGTCGAGAGTGCACTTTGCATCAGGATATTCTTTTTTCAGTAATTCTATTACTTCTAGTGCAAGTTGTTTTTTTGTCATATCAAACTCATGTTGTAGTTAATTACCTAGAAAGTCCGAAGAGCATGAACACACACTCTTCGGACCCTGTCATCTTTACTCAGCGATATCGTCTTCCTGATCGCCCTGCTTAAGTGCAGTTCCCACAAGCTTAAGTAGCTCAAGAACACTGCGGAAATATACTTTCTTTTTCCTCTCAGCCCAAAGTACCTGACCCTGCCATGAAGTATTCTGTCTGAACTTCACGTGAATCAAAAAGGTCGCCTTCTCACCCCTGAATGATTTAAGAGTTCTGATAGGTTCTCTTTTTCTGATAGAATTCGGATTGTGATAATCCTTGGTCTTATCCTTTTTGCCAAATGTTCTGTAAGATGTGGTCCTCTGAGGGAAATCCCAATGATCATAGAGATCATCCATCTCCATTATAAGTTCGTATGCACTTCCAAAGCGGATAGCTTCCTCCTCATAGGGAGTCCACATCTCACCCTGAATGTCATCATTTTCAGTACTGTTTACGCAAACACATACAAGATTTTTGCCATAAATTCTAGCTTCTGAATCACTCATTCTTCTTCTTTTTTCCCCATATTATTGTAGTCAGCATCATACATGCTGCCATTACCAAAACTCTTCCATACCAATCGGCCGTAGAATCATCCGTTGCACTGTTTCTGGCTCCCGCTACTGCCTTAGCTATATCAGCGCCTCTTCTTGCACCAAGAACTTCTGCGCCTGTATCGTTTGTAACCTCTGCTGAAGTATTATTTGATGCTGAAGTAGCTGCCGCAGAGCCTGATGAATCACTTCCCGTGTTATCACCTGACTCCTCGGAGCCTGAGCTTCCCTGGTTATTATCAGGTTTCTTATCGGCTTCTTTTACTTTAAGCTTGCCGGGTACTACGGTTATATCGTAGTTACTCTCAAGGGTTCCTTCATTCATGACGTAGGTGAAATAATTGAAACTCTCACCCACTTCCTTCTGCTGTCCGGTGAATTTGTATGTAACACCTTCACCTTCTGCAAAACCGTCACCTGAAACGGTAACCTCATGATTCTTAAGGGCTTTACCGTCATATTTCTTTTTATCGCTTGCAGACTTAAGTGTTACCTCTCTGGGATTGATGGTAAACTTACCTGCAAAATACTCAAACTGGAACTCATCTGTTACAACGGCGCCTGATGAATCTCTTACAACAGGTGCTCCCGATATATTAAGGAAATGTGTTCCTGCATCCTTAGCTGTCACAGAAGCGCTGATACCGCTTACGGTAAATGCAGCATCTCCTATGGTGAATCCTATGCTCTCATTAGGATCACCGCTTGCTTCTATTCTGAACTCTGAGTAGCTTCTTCCATTTACAATGAATCCGCTAAGTGTCTGCTCACTTCCGGTATACTTGGTCTCTCCGCTTACACCTGTTATCGTGAGGATGTATTTAAGATCACCCTCTCTCTCAATAACTGTAAGATCGCCAAAACCAAGATCAACTTCATAATCATTCAGATCAGTGCCTTCCCAGGGTATTACCTCAAAGGTATTAAATGCATGTCCTGTGGTAATGCTGGTTGTAAATTTATAATCAGCGCCGTCACCTTCAAGCCATCCCTCTTCTACTTCAAGAGGCTCATTTCCATTCTCAAGGGGCTTACCATCATAAACCTTGGCAAGACTCTGGGATTTAAGTGTGAGCTTTGGCTTATCAGTAGTTGTCCCCTGTGTGCCTTCTCCTGTGGTAGGATCTGCTGCATCATTAGTTAATGCAGGATCATCAGAAGGATTAGCATTCTCTTCTGGATTCTCTGCCGGTTCGTTCTTTGTTAATGCACCGGTGCCATCTTCAGGGCTTGCAGCATCATCGGAATTCTCATCATCTGAAGGTGTCTCACCCTCTGCCGGTTCTGCAGGTTGTGCAGGTGTTCCTTCATCATCAGGAGTCACTGTAATGTCATCCGAAGCAGGTGCTGCATCATCTGCCGGGGCACCTCCATCATCCGATGTGTTATCTCCGGCTTCCGGTTCTCCCTCATCCCCATTTGTAGCATCAGGATCCGCTATAGGCTCGCCCTCATCATCTGAAGGAGTATTGTCATCCTGTTCGCCTACCGCAGGAGCATCAGGCATCTCATCCGGATTCACATCATCTATATTCTCACCGGCCTCGGCCGTAACAACCAAAGTCGGCAGATTGAATGCTATATTACCGCTGATCAAAGCTGCTGATAATGCTGCAGCTATTACAGCTTTTTTAATAAAAAACTTACTTCTAATCAAAATTAAAACCCTCGATACAAAAAAGACCTATTTCAACACTTTAATTTTAGCCTTTTTTGGTGTTAAAAGCAACTGAAAAAGGGGATTGGCTCCTTCTGCAAAGAGCACTTCTAAAGGTCGCGGAAACGCCCTGTAATCCACACTTGCACAAAAGCTATTTTTGTAATTATTCCCGCAATTATTGATTAGTAGCGCAGCGAAAATAATTCCATAATTTAAAAAGGCCAAAGGATGCGGCTTTGAGGCTTTATCCGACGGTATATTATATCATTTACAAATCGGAGAAATATATGAGAAGAAAAACATTATGGGGAATTATTATGATGACAGCATTACTTACTGCCTGTGGCACCACAGCCAAAAACACTAAAACAGCAGAAGTGGCAGCGGAGGAAGTCTCTGTAGCAGAATCAGCTGAAGCAGAAGAATCCACAGAAGAAACAGATAACGAGGCAGAATCAGCTGAGGCTGCAACCGAAGCTGAAGAAGCCAAGGAACCAGAAGAAAATCAGGATGAGTCTGCAGGTTCCATCGAAGACGCAATTGCACAAGAAACCTCTTATCAGGAAGAAGCCACAGAAGCTGAAGAAACCGATTCTGAGGATGCAGCTGACGACGAAGGGCCAACCGCAGAAATAAGCGAGCATGTTCCGCCAAAGTACACTAACCTTCGCACTGAAGGTGCAGGTACAATCGAGCGCATTTCATACACAGCTCACGATTATGCAGGAGATGAAAGCGAGATAACAAAAGAAGCCAACGTATATCTCCCCGCAGATTATAGCGAGGATAAAAAATATAACGTTCTTTACCTTCTTCACGGAATCGGTGGTGACGAAGATGAATGGGGAATGAATAAGAATACTTCAAGAGTAAAGACAATAATGGATAACCTTGCATATTACGGTGACATTGACGGCTTCATCGTTGTAACACCTAACGGCAGAGCCGGTGCCGAATACAAAAAGGATAGCTCCATGATAGATGCCTTCTACCTTTTCGGTCAGGAGCTCAGAAACGATCTGATTCCCTATATGGAATCCCATTACAGCACCTATGCAGATTATCAGGAAGGTGGCTATGACATGGCTGCCACCAGAGCTCACAGAGCTATTGCAGGTCTCTCCATGGGCGGCATGCAGACCATCAACATCGGCCTTGATGAATGCACGGATCTCTTTGGATACTTTGGTGCTTTTTCCGCTGCTCCCACAAGTAACATCGCATCAAAGACTGCCAGCATTTTAGAAGACAGTGAATATGAGATTTACTACTTCTATAATATCTGCGGTCTTCAGGATAAGGTTGCTTATTCCAGCGCATCAGCAGCTGCCAAAACCCTTCCCGCCCTCAGCGATAAATTCACTGATGGCGAGAACTTCATGTGGCAGGAAATGTCCGGCGGACACGACTTCCACATCTGGTATCAGGGCTTTTACAATTTCGCTCAGATCGCCTTTAAGCACGATAGTGAAAACCTTGCGAATTAGGATGCTCGATTGTATATCTTTTTTACGTGTTTGCTGCTGCCACCGATTATAACGATGGCGGCAACAACACTTACCATTTCAAACACAAGCAGTACCGCTCTCTGATCCAGGTACAGTGTCATCACTCCCGCAAGGAGCTCTGCCACAAGTGAGCCTGACGTACTAAGCACCTGAAAGGCTCCGTTAAATCTTCCCTTTTTCTCATCGGGAACATAGCTCTGAGTAGCTGAAATTCTAATGGTGTAACTGGTCACACCGCCAACTCCCACTACAAAGGACATAAGCATCGCGAGTGGAATCGGAACATACAGATACAGTCCTTCAAACAGGCCGATAATTATGTACACTCCAATTGCCAGACAGTACTTGTATTTTACCGGTATCTTTTTCCTGTAATGGAACATTCCGCCCAGCGCCCTTCCTACAAAGGCAGTTCCAAACACAAGCTGAAACAAATACTCACCGTTTTGAAAATTACTCTTATAATAAGGCAGAGCGATTACGTTTGCTGCACCGCCTGCCATGGTACTGAACAGGAAATAAAGTGCAATGGCAAGAAGTCCTTTTTCTGAAAAGAGGTATTTAAAGCCCTCTTTGATATCCAGGAGCATCCTTGATATCTTGCCCATGTTCTCGCCTTCAATGCTCTTTTTCTGCTTCTCGATGTACTTCTCTTCTGCGCCGATCCTGGTCTCAAGAGTAGCTGCAATTGCAAAGCACACTGAATCAAAGATCATAAGCGGTGCCATTCCAAACTTGTTATAAAGGAATGTTGCAACAGGGATCATGAACATGGACATGGTCTCAAGTACGCTGGCTATGGAATAGGCCTTTGAATAATTACCCTCAGTTATAAGAAGAGGATAAAAGCTGTCATAGGCAACCATATAGATACTTGAAACTGTTCCGATTGTAAGTGAAAATAACGCAAACAGCGGAAAACTAAACCAGCCGCTAAGCACAAATATACCAACAAGCAGGTACAGCGCCCCCATGAAATAATCCAGTGTATATATCATCTTTTTCCTGGAAAATCTGTCCAGGATTGCGCCTGAAATAATAGGCATTATAAGCTGCGGTACAGTGTATGTCATAAGGTAAATGGCATACATCATATTGGATCCCGTGTAGTCAAGAACCATAAGGCTCATTGCAAATCCAGCCATGCTGTTACCAAACATAGACACAACGCTGCCCAGCGTTATTATCGTAAAGTCCCTTGTCCATAAGGGATTTTTAGTTTCTTTTACTTTTTCCATGATGTCCTCCTAAGTTGTCATTAAATCTTGTAAAACAAAAAATCCGCCTGCGTTACGCAGACGGATCCAATAATCTATTAATGCCGCAAATACAGAACTATTCTGCCGGCACTCAGCATATAAAGAGGCAGTACATAAGTTGAAAATATGTTACCGAAAATGCTCTAGATTGATATGATTCATCTTTCATAAGACTTCCTGTTT
Organism: Butyrivibrio sp. AE3006; assembly: GCF_000424165.1. Lineage (NCBI taxonomy): Bacteria > Bacillati > Bacillota > Clostridia > Lachnospirales > Lachnospiraceae > Butyrivibrio > Butyrivibrio sp. AE3006. Next base: position 58,763 of record NZ_KE384145.1, read on the forward strand.
ATGGATAACAAAACAGGCCTTACGAAATAACGTAACGCAGCTCAGCCGATATGGCTGTCAATATGCATTAGAATCAATATCAAAACTTCGTCATCTCCTTAACCTCCGCTTTTTTCAAAAACTACTATTTAGTTTTATCATCCTAACTAAATTACGTCAACTATTTTTTGTTTAAGTTTTTGAAAAATCAATTTGCAAAAACACCCTCAGTTTACAGTTCATAAAAATCAGCATTGATATACTTGGTGTCACTGGACTCTGAAGCATCGGAGCCAGGTCTTCCAAAAATTGAACCAAATACTCCCATTACGCCCCATGGACCGATAAAAGCAACATCCTGTGAAACCTCTGATATTACCGCTTTTTGCTGATCAGCGCAGGTTACCTTTGCACAGTCTTTTATCTTAAGTCTCTCACGGATAAGCTCTGTGGGTATATCATCACCTATGCTTACCAGAGCACAGTCCCTAAGCACCACACCTTCAGGATGATTCTCAAGCATCTCTCTGTCCAGTGATACCATTGCTCTGTCTTCAATTGCAAAGCCGTCAAGAACGACTACCTTTGCGCAGTTCACATTAAGCTGATTGAATCTCTCAAGGCAGGATCTATCGATTTTCACTGTACCGTCCACAGCTAGAGCTGAGAGTTTTTCAAGAGCGGACAGGCTGTCCTTCTTAATTGTCACATCTCCTGACACGTAGATATTGCTACCTGCAGAAGAAATCAGTGCATCATCAAGATGGAAATCGTCACTGTTCATGATTTTACATTCATCCGGAATCTCGACGATTTTTGCTTCAATGTTGAAAAGCTGAAGAGCTTTTTCCAGGTGGCTTTTCCTTATGTATACTTTGTCCGTGTAGAATTTCACGTTCTTTTCAGCAAGCCTGCCAAAGTCCGTCTCAGCATCAACATCAAATATGCAGGTGGATGCGAAATATCCGCTGTTCTCCGCTGCTCTCATAGGGAAATACTTATCAAGTTTATACTTGTTATCAAGCATCACATAATCATCAGGGTAACCCTTTACCATGCCGTTAAGGGAAATGCTGTGCATGGGGAGTTTACCTGTGAGGCTCTTGGGACAAAGTATCACTCCATTTATGCATATCTTCTCATACCTGTTCAATGTCTCTTCGCAGCCTGGCACGATTTTAAGAAAGCCGTTTACATTCAAAATCGTTCCTTCCTTAACCACTGTCTCAGGTCCGATCTCATATACTCCGTTGACATTCTGAACATCCTTCTGAGGTCTGTCCTCCTCATCGCTTCTAATCTCATCGGCCTTGATATTAAAGGGAAGCTTACTGAGAATCTGCTTACTTCTCTCATCCACAATGACCTTGTCGGCGGATATTATGATCTCCTCATACTCCTTGTAGTTGTCTTCGTTAACTTTTCTTGTGTCACATACATCGCAGTTAATCTTAAGTCGCATACCATAATCCCCTTTTCTTTTTATTTCAGTTCATAAATTCCTATAAACATTTCACTGCTTTTGTTTCAAACCAGTAGCGCTTTATTTTAGCAATTCTCTAAGGTGCATTTTCGCATCATGGAGCTTACTTCTGACGGTCCCTGCCGGCATCCCCAGCATCTCTCCGATCTGTCCCGAAGTAAAATCTTCAAGATATCTCAAAACAAAAACTTTGCCCTCATCCTTTGGAAGGGAGTTAATAAGCTGCATCCACTCGGTCTCCGTATATTCTCCTCGAAGGTCTCCGATATCAGGCATATCATCAAACAAATCTTCCCTCTTCTTTTTCCTTAAATCATCTATGAAAAGATGCTTGATTGTCTGATACATCCAGGCTCTTTTCTTAAAAAAATCCATGGATTCCAAAGTCTCAAAGTGATTGATTGCCCTTAGGAACCCTTCCTGCACAAGCTCCTGGGCCTCATATCTGTCCCCTGTCATGGCGCTGCACCAGGATAATAATTCTGCATTCAGTTGTTCATATAATTCTGTTATGTCCCGGTACATTTAAGTCTCTGCTCCCCGTGCTAAGTATACCATTTAAGCGCTTCTGTACATATAACGGATGAGTCATCAAAAGTGTTGGAAATTTTTTAATTTTTTGTGTAAAAAATGCGTACCGCCATTTATAAAGGCAATACGCACTATTTTCTCTCGTTACATATAAACGATTTCCGCATCAAAAATGCTTCTATCATTTCAGCGACATTACATATATCTGGCAGGGATTCGCCTCATCCCACAAAAGAGGGAACATCTCGAACTCCTGAAAACCAAGGCTTATATAAAATCTGTTGGTAGCATCATAGTCATCGTAATGTCCCATCTCGACAGTTTTTACCTGCATGAAGGAATATCCCTTCTTCTGTGCAATTCGCTTTGCTTCATTAAAAAGCTCTCGGCCGATGCCCTTTCTGTGATACTCTGCAAGAACTCCCATAACAGCAAGCTCAATGGTGGCATTACCTGTCTGCTTAAGGCACAAAAAGCCGACTGCCTTGCTACCCGGTTCGCCATCTTTTGCAGGAATATCCTCATCTTCAGCCACAAGCATTATCTGGTCTGCACTCTCTCTAATGTACTGCTCCCTTGATTCCTCAATTCCAAACCAGTCAGGAAGTGCTTCCAAAATCTTTCTGACTACTCTTCTCTTTTCATCCTTATCTTCAAGTAAACGTACCATTATTTTTATCCCGATAATTTTATATTATAAAAACTAATCCCACCAATAACTTCCATAAAATCTGTCTATATGATCCCCTGTTATAGCCACATCGAATATACCCAAAAGCGCAGGGCCGTCATTTGAATAACTGTCAGCATCTTCCTTTGCCAGCTCGTCGTTTTTATTAAACCACTCAAGCACCGACTGACCTTTTTCATAATTTCCAAAAAAGCTCATATTACAGGAGGAATCAAAGGTCGTATCCTTATCAACGATAAGAGTCATCTCTTTTTCATCATCACCCATAAGTGAAGAAGTGCTTACACCGCTGATGACAACTTTATCCTTTGAAAAATCCATAACATCATGGGAATACACTGTGTAGTAAATTCGATGCATCACCCTTTTGCCGGAAAACTTGATATACGCTCCGTCATAGCCCGAGGTTTTTGCATTAACAAGCGCTGCTTCCGCGGAGGACTCCGTCTCAAATCTGTCGTAAGTCACACAGTAAAAGGGCTTCGCATTCAGATTCTCCCATTCTGGTGAGAAAACAACCGTTGCTACAGCTCCCTGATCCTCTATTTTCTGAGCAAGCTCTTTTGCTTCCTCAAGATCCTCATACGCACCGACCCACACACCGTAAAAACCACCATCATAGTAGTCACTTGGCAAAGCATAAGCATCATAATTATAATCGTCAGTCAGCACCTCTCTGACCTTATCTATTGTCACAAAAGGCACGTCATCCTCATCTATTTTCTCAAGAACCATGTGGCTCTTATCATCTTTTGACAGGGAATTATCATATATGAAATCAAGCTCTATGGTATCATCATCCTTCATGCTAAACTCCGCTTCATACTCCATAGGCATACTGCCGCTGCCAAGAACGCTATATGTTCCGCAGAACTTATCCGCATCAATAAAGTGATATTCACCACCTGCAAAGAAAACCTCAATGCCGGGAGTCTCTCTGTAAATCTTGAATATTCCCCTCTCACCGAATTCAACATAAAGAGGACTATCAGAGTCTGTCTCTCGCCATATTCCTATCATTTTTTCTGATGGATTTCCTGAACCTGCTTCCTCACTGAACATATAAGGAAAAGCATCCTCCACTTTGTTATCATGTTCAAAATGAAGTGTCTCCTCTTTTCCGGAGAAAAATGCTCCTGTAAAATCTATGCCCTTATCCGTAAGCATCAGTCTGCAGGATTGCGGCGCACTCTGATATTTTCCCATATTGGACATAACGGAAAAAGCAAGAATGTCACAACTAAAAACATCATCATTCTGATTTTTGGCAACATCTTTATCATCAGGAATAAGCTCGGCGCCCCAGAATGTATATGCGCCAAGATAATCGGAATTCTCATCATCTTCGGAGATTCCCACATGAGCATAGAGATTGTCAGCAAACTCATAGATATCAAGAATATAATATTCACCTTTGCTGCTTTTACAACTGTATTTTCCGCAAAGGCGTTTAGCCAAAGAAAGCTTTACATCCGGCGCTGTACCATCAGGCTCGCCCGGATTCTCCGGCTTATCATCTGTAAAAACGTCATTCCCACCTTCAGATGCGGTCTCATCATCCGGCGAACCCTCCTGGGGCTTATCTGCCAAGGGTTCCTGCTCTGATGTATCCTCCACTACCTTTGAAGGCGCTGCGAAATCACCCTCAGTCCCTGCATTATAGGCAGACTTAGAGCATCCCGCCACAAGTATCAATGACGTCACAAGAAACGACAATAATGCTTTTCTCTTCATTAATCCCCCTACTCGAAAAATACCAGAAACTCCACCTCGATTATAACAGATATACTCTGTTAAAAGTAAAGATAAAAAATGCATTAAACCGGATATCATAAAAAACTTTAATTTTGATAGGAAGGCATAATGAACGAATTATTAAAGATTGATTTTGACAAGCAAACAATATCAGCCAGAGAACTTCATAGAAAGTTGAATATTGCTACAAGGTTTAATGACTGTTTCCCACGTATGTGTGATTCAACATGTCTTTTATGGATGCTTGTGAGTGAATATCCGGCGAAAAACTGACTAATAGGACCAGACGCGCTTTTGCTGTAGCTGATATCTCTACCTCTTCGCCGAGGTCGTTAGTTCCTTTTAAAACTCTGCCTGTATATCTGATGTTTTTACTTTACTCGACGGATTTTATCTCGCTTTCCAGATCCTCTTTAAGAGAATAGGTATCAAAAGCCGCTTCTTTTGGAAGATTTATGTGGATACTGGTAATCTTATCTACTCTGGCTGCTCCTTTGATTATACTTGCATCAAAAACATGCCCGCCTTTCGTTCTGTCCTCGGAAAGAAAATGAAGATGCCAGCCCGGTATCATCATGCTGAATTAGTTTGTCTACATTTATCACCGTCCGGCTGTACCCAAGAATTAGCGCCTGAAGTGTCGACACCTGATACATAGTATTTTCCATTTGGTATTTTTCCTCGTATGATCAGTTTTGTAGTCCTCCTATAGAGGCTACTGACTTATCATTTTTTGTTGTGTAGATATTGCTTTTAATTCCAGATTTCAGTTGGCTTTTTATTATTTTTGCTTCCCCATAGATAAACTTTAATACAACTTACTATTAAAAGTGCTATAGCTACTATTGTAGCTTCAACACCAAATCCTACGTCATATGCAAAACTACCCCTGGCTGTAGATGCATCTAGTTTAAAGATTGAAACTGGCGATACGTTACCACTGTTTGGAAGTCCAAATATAATGTTCTGGGTGAAATTCCAGGCTGCGTGTGCTGCCATCGGCATCCATATTGAATCGCAATAATAAACCATAAGTGAATAGATAAGTCCAGCAAAAAGGATACTAAGAAGAGCAAGTGGAGACACTCCCGGATTAGCTGCATGCAGCAGTGAAAACAGCAGAGCATTTCCTACAACCGCTATAGCAGGATTTTTATATCCCCTTCTTAGTCTCTGATACAGAAAGCCCCTGCAAAGTAATTCTTCTGCACTGGACTGTATAAATACAACTATAAAAAGTGGTATTACCTTCGATAGATTTAATGAATCAAAAGAAATATAGATATCTTTATGCAGCAAAGCCACCATAATGCAAAATGCATTTTGGGCAAAACCAATTAAAAGACCTAAAAGCAGGTATTTCACTGTATTTCCTTTGCAAAAAGGTGTTAAAGCATTAATTATTGGTCTGTTTTTTTTGGTAAAGTAGCAATAAAGTAAAGCTATAATCCAAATTCCCGTGAAGGTGAAATATTGTTGAAATATTGTTAGAAAATCGACATTGTTATCGTTGATAATCGGTTTCATTAGAATTCCAGAGATTACGAGAACTCCCGTCTGCCCGACAAACATCATCACAATTGTCACTATAAGCGGAATAAGAAAGAAATCATTCCATTTATACTGATCCGTGTGCAGGTTCTTAAAAAAGTTTTTCTGTTCGTTGCTTCTTTCTGCCATATTAAGATCCTCTCTTCAAGTGAATCATTTCTACATATATAAATTGTAACACATAATACCGTTAAAAAATTAAATGTTTTTCCGCCTAGATAAGCGCGATTAAACTTTTAAGATTACTGTTCAGAGGTTAGCTTGAGATAAGAATACCGGTGATCTAGACTGAAATCAGCCAGACCACCGGACGCTCAGATTCCTCATCCACCATCTTTTGTACGCAGTATTCTAAAAAAGACTGGATCAAAAAGCTGGGTGAAGGAGTCTATGCGGAGGCGATAGTAGACAGATTTGCTTATACAACAACCTGGGTAGAAACAGGAAAGACAAACATGCGCAGATACTGCAGTAAACGCGAATAATCTGCCAAGTGGGGCTGAATTGCGAACCGGTGGTTCGCAATAAAAAAAACAATGGTGCTGAGCGATGCTCAGCACCGGTGCCCTTGGCACGAAATAATCAGCTTTAGCCTGATATAAAGAAAGCTCTGGGGAATTAATCATCTTTCCTGTCATAAAGAACCTCCCCATTATTTATATCGTTAATAAGAATACCAGTATAATCATTTCCTGTCTTAAAATAGAGCAAATCATAAGACTGATTAAAATCATCAAATGAATATAGTTCCTCAGCAAAACGTCTATATTCCTTTGAATTTAAACATTTATACTTGGTTTGATTACCGAATATTGCCAGGTCAATGTCAGAATCATAGGTACATCTATCTTCAATACTTGAACCAAAAAGGATTATTCTGTCGATAAAAGCACACTTTTTTTGCAGCATCAATAATATTACTGATATACTTTTGCTTTATATCAGCAACATGAATTGTTCTGTTATCTATGCGCATTTCTTTAACCTGACACATATTCATCAATCCTTCCATAGTTTTACTAATTGCTTATATTATACCATTTTTATCTGATTAAATGAGCAAAATACTTTTCTCATTTTATATAATCCGCAAAAAACTTTACATCAGCTTGAACAACTTCAAAGTCATCAGGTAAAAATGCATCTGGAATCATTTTCAAATTATGTATCATTTTAAAATACTGATCATCATTTCTGGCGGGCTGCTCTTTGTTATAATCATCATCCCTAAGTACTATTATGTGCTCTGGCATTACGATGTTTTCAGTCTTCCAATATGGCAGAGATGAAGCCTTGCATGGATCAGTAATATAGTCATTGGCATTCATATGTCGTCTCCTCAAAGTAATATGCTAAGATAATACCTTTTAAAAATCTATATCCATTTATTTGATATGTTCCCTAATTTAGCTTGGATTGATCATTTTATGATTACTTCAATTATTCTGCAAGTAAAATAATTAAGAGGGCTGGTAATCAGCCCTCTCAGAGTTTAAGCTTTCCCACTTATATGGCAGGGACTCTCCCGAGTTGAAACTTCTCCACTTATATGGCAGGAGCTCTCCCGAACGATCTTATTGTAACATTAGTAATCCATTTGTCAAAACGCATGTCTGCATGAGGTTATAAACCTCCTTTCAGACTTATTATTCTGAATTGAAATATATTATAATACGTGGGTGTGTTTGAAGCACCCACGTGCTATAATTTAATTATTATAATATGACTGAATTTCTATTGATGTGATAGACGCTCTATCATCCGCATAACACAGCTTACCATCTTTTATAATAAGTGATGGACTGTCTTCTGTATCCCAATAGCATTTTAAATCATCACCATGGTTTGCATCTGTGACGTAGATATAATTATTATTCACATTTGTAACAACAACTGCATGCCCTGCACTATCATCATCATTTCCCCAAGTATAAATAATTATATCCCCAGCTTTTAATTTTGATAGGTCTTGATGTTTTGCTATAGGAAATGACATTATACCATATAGTTCTTGCGCTATTAAGCTTGTATAAGCTGAACAAATACCTACTTTTGTACCTTCTGGATATTTCTTTTTGAGTTCAGCTAATTTGTTTTTAACTTCTGATTCTGTTAACCCTGCAGTTGCAGGATTAGTATATCCTGATGAATCATTGTTAGAATCACCTTCATCATCAGATTCTTCTTCATCTTCATCATCAATTATAGGAATTTCTTCATGTTCAGTCTCAAAGCCACATACTACGCAAACCTTACACTTTTCTCCACTCTTCCTGCTTGTGGCTTCTCTAATTATTTTCTCTTCAAATTGATGCTTATTGCAAATAACATTAACTACACACTTTAATGTCTTTTTACCAACTTTTGCTTTAACTATTGTCTTGCCAACTTTCTTAGCAGTAACAACACCTTTCTTAGAAACCTTAGCAATCTTTTTATCAACAGAAGACCACTTAACCTTATTGCTAGTTCTTTTGACTTTGAGTTTATAAGTTTTACCTACTTTAATCTCAATCTGTTTCTTATTCAGTTTTGGAGCTGCTGATACTTTCATCGGAGTCACAAAACTTATAAGCATCACAAATACTAATGCAAAGAATACACTTATAAAATTTATTCTTTTAAGACTATTCTGCATAAACTTTTCCTCTCCAATCATACATTATATGATTCAATCATGATACCTGAGAATCCATGTTGCTACTTGATACTTATTCTGGTCTGTAAACACCAAATATTTTTCCCCATTAGAATTATATATTTTAAATGTTGGATACCCTTCTTCATCCCAACATGCTACTTTGTAATCACCTTCCTTGTTAGCAACAACATATACATTATCACCATCAACTTTTGTAATCATATAATTTCTATGATAACCAGAGACATCCTGATACGTAAAATCTACACTGATTATATCACCAGCTTGTGCTGCAGATGGGTCCTCAATAACTGCTTTAGACCCTAAATCACTATCACCAAATAACATTCCCTTGGCAAAGTCAACATAATAAGCTCCTTTAGCACAGACAACCCCTTCCCAGTAAAATTCTTTTGTTTCCGGATAGTACATCTTAAGTTCTGCCAGTCTAGCCTTAATCTCTTGTTCAGTTAGTCCTTCAGTTCTAGGTACATAACCTGAAGGGTTGTATCTTATATACTCTTCACGCTTCTCATTCTGCCTAGTCAATTTTGGGATTTCTTCATGTTCAGTCTCAAAGCCACATACTTTGCATACTTTACATTTCTCACCAGCTCTCTTATATGTAGCTTTTTTAATTATCTTCTCTTCAAACTGATGGTGTCTACAAAGAACAGTGACTTTACATTTTAAGGTCTTTTTACCTACCTTAGCTTTAATTGTAGCCTTACCTGCTTTCTTTGCTGTGATAACACCATTCTTAGAAACTTTTGCAATTTTCTTATTAGAAGTTGACCACTTAACTTTACCACTTGCCCCTTTAACTTTTAGCTTACAGGTTTTCCCTATTTTTAACTCAACCTGTTTTTTGTTAAGTTTTGGTGCCGCTGATGCTTTGAGTGGTGTGAAACCAACCAGAATCATCATTGCGAGTGTAATTATAACACCCATAAAACTTGCTCTTTTGAAATTAATTCTCATAATCTTTTCTCCATTTTTGAACTTTTGTTTCAAATGTTAAGTCATGTATTATTTTTTCTAGCACAAATACTATATCGCGTTTTGTTGATTTTTCCAACAGTAAACGATTAAATTTTTATACGGAATTTCTTACGATATTATAAACATCAAGGAGGTCGCATTCTTTGCAAGACACAGATCTTTGTTTACAACAAATCGGAGAACGTATAATTGAACGTAGAAGGAAAATGGGATTGACGCAGGAAAAGCTTGCTGAAATATGCGGTGTCACCACTCAATTTGTATCTTACGCTGAATCTGGTAAACGTGCCATGAGACCGGAAAACCTATCTAAACTTGCTGAAGGTCTTGAAGTTAGTACAGATTACCTCCTCACTGGAAGTATTATTGACAAGGATCAATTATATTTGTCAAAGAAGCTCACCAGTTTAACACCTAATCAATTCCGACTTATAGAAAATATCATAGATGACTTCATTAAATTCAATAATAATGAATCAGAATAGCAAAATGGTTTTGAGCTTTCTTGGCTCAAAACCATTTTAATTATCTACACAAAATCAGATTTTGGAGTGTATCTGAACTTGCAAGAGCTACAGGTGGTGATCTGCAAACTGTTATGTATGTAGCAGGTCATGTGGACAAAACACTACTCTTCACTACATCAGAGCTGTTCAGAAGGATACAAAGCTTGACGTAATTCGGTCATGTTTTGGTTGAAATTACGAAAAAGACCACTCGAAGACCACTCATTTTAGACATAAAAAATCCCTTAAACCCAGATAAATACTGGATTTAAGGGCGAGCTGGCAACGGGAATCGGACCCGTGACCTCCGCACTACCAATGCGACGCACTACCGACTGTGCTATGCCAGCAATCCGTGACTTCATCAGTCACAACGAATATAATACCAAGCACTTAAGCGCTTGTCAATCACTGATTTTATATTATGTAAATATTCTGCAGGTTATCTAAAATACTATCTCAAACATAGTAGAATGGCCGCTTTCAGCCTTATCCATCAATCTGATCGTACCGCCGTGAGATTCCACTATTATTCTTGCTATAGAAGATCCAATCGCAGCTCTGTTTTTACCGTAAAATGGCGTATTGCCACCGGCATAGGGTTCGAAAAGATATTTGGTCGCTTCCTCAGGAATGCCTTCTCCATCATCTCCAATATGGATCACGACCTTATTTGAGCTGGCTGATATATCAGCATATAACTTAGTGCCACGCGGATTGAGACTGAGAGAATTTGAAATCAGGTTCTCAAACACACGCTTTATCTGAACTCTATCGAAGGATTTATACATACTCTCATCCGGCACATTTACATCCATGAAAAATCCTAGAAGCTCTACCTCTTCTTTCTTTGGCAGGAAGTAATTTCTGAAAAATTCGAATATATCATCATTGGACTTATCCAGCTTAAACTCTGCTTCCTCCAGGTCTGCATAATCACCAAGATCATCAATGAACTCTGTCAGATCGTCTGTATGAAGAGCTATAGCTTCGATGTACTTTCTTCTATTTTCCTCCGTTGCATTTCTATCAAGAGCAAAATTGGTGTAGCCCTTAATAGCTGTAATAGGTATGTTCAGATCATACGAAAGGTATGTAAGCATCTTCTGACGCTCATTTTCAAGATGCTCCCGAGCTTTCTCTGTCTCATGAAGCTTATCTGCCATATCATTAAAAGCATCTACGATCTGTACGAATTCCTTAGGCCCTGAGTAGGAAATAGCCACATCTTTCTTTCCTTCCGTAAGATCATCCATGGAATTCTTAAGCATATCCATAGGACGTTTAACCGATATGATAATTCTCAATACAAATATTAAGAGAAGGACCGCGAATATACCAAGAAAAACAAATAATCCCGTCGTATAAATCTTTTTCTCTTCTTCGTCATTCGATATTGCATAGGCTGAATGAAGCAGCATTACTCTCTCTTCACCGTCCGCCGTCACGAAAGAAAATCTCTGCAAATATGTCCCATCTGCTGTATTTTCCATGGCGTAGGCCAGCTCGTTCTCAGACAGATAGCTGCGTTCCTCATCATAATTGCTATATATAATATTTCTGTCCTTATCAAGGATCGCGGTCTCAGTAGCTCCATAAAAGGCTCCATCCCTACTCCCATCGCCATCCTTAACGTAGTTGTATTTTTGAAGTATATATCCGTCTACAACATTATCCTTATAAATCTTTCCGACATAATAATATGAACTGCCTGAAACAGGTGGAATAAATGAAAGCTCATCCATGTTGTACACATTCGACACACCGGATTTGCTTATAAATATTACATTAGCTTTATTGTCAAGAATCTCGAAGTAACCGTCTTTACCTATTACCTTTTCAAGATTCAGCCTATAGTATCGTTCATTCTCTAAATCCGTCATCTGGCCGGTTATGACTTCACTGCTACTAAAAAAATCCACATCATACATGGCTTTTTGCGTAAAATACTTTACACCGTATGCAAGCAGCAATACTGCAATTGCAAACAGCACATAATATTTTGAGACAAGGGAATAAATACTGCCTTTTTCCCTCCTCATGCTGTCTAAGAACTTAGCCATTTATACGCCCCTCAAAATGTGCATCAAAATTCATTACATAAGCTCTTTTATAAGATATTGATAAATACTTTGATTCTTCTTTTTCCAATTCTCACAGATGGACTCCGCCATTGATTCAGTCCATACAGGAATAGACATCTCGATAAGAGAACTGTTTCCTTCAGAAGCCGAAAGATATGCCACATATTCATTCTCACCGGTCTTCTTGAAATGAGCATTTATCGCAGAATCATCCCGGATCTTCATGCCATTTTCCTTGAAGTATTCATCTATCTGCGTTCTGATATCGGGATTGATCCTATTCTCGAAAAATCCCAGGGCTTCATCTCCCTCTTTAGTCATTCTCAGATAGGTCCTGCTGCCCTCATTGGACTCGGTTATAAGCCCCGAATCTGCAAGCTCGCTGAAAACCTCCTGCAACGTAAGAAAATTGGTGTATTCATTTTCCAAAATAAAATCATAGATCTGCGCCTTGCTGAGTCTGTCACCGGACTTCTTAAGCATGTACAGCACGATCATCTTATATAAAGTAAGATACTGTGAACTCATAAAACTTCCACCGTTTATCTTTATTTATTCGCAAATCTCTTAACCGCTTCCGAAACCGCCTCTGCGCATCTGGGATCAAAGGCTGCAGGAAGAATATTCTCATCTGACAGCTCCTCATCAGAAATAAGGTCAGCCAGTGCATTTGCAGCAGCAAGCTTCATATCCTCTGTAATCTGAGGGACTCTAGCCTCTAAAGCACCTTTGAAAATACCGGGGAAAACAAGAACGTTATTAACCTGGTTAGGGAAATCCGAACGTCCTGTTCCAACAACCCTTGCTCCTGCTTCCTTGGCAAGATCAGGCATGATCTCAGGTGTAGGATTAGCCATTGCAAAAAGGATTGCATCCTTGTTCATGCTTCTGACCATATCCTGACTGACAATGCCCGGTGCTGATACTCCTACAAAAATATCTGCTCCAACCAGCGCATCTGCAAGCTTTCCGGATACGTCCTTTTTATTTGTCTGCTCAAGCATCTTCTTCTGCATCCAATTAAGATTGGGATATCTGCTGCAGATAATTCCTTCCTTATCACACATTGTAACGTCTGTAAAGCCATATCTGAGAAGGAGCTTTGTGATGGCAATTCCGGCACTTCCTGCACCATTTACAACTACCTTGCATTCTTCCTTCTTCTTGCCTGTTACCTTAAGAGCATTTATAACACCTGCAAGTACAACTATGGCAGTTCCGTGCTGATCATCATGAAAAACAGGAATATCAAGAGTCTCTTTAAGTCTCTCTTCGATTTCAAAGCATCTGGGTGCAGCGATATCTTCAAGATTGATTCCGCCATAGTTGGGCGCAAGATATGTAACTGCCTTTATTATCTCTTCCGTATCCTGAGTATCAAGACAGATCGGAATAGCATTAACTCCCGCAAACTCCTTGAAAAGAACTGCTTTACCCTCCATAACAGGCATACCTGCTGCAGCTCCGATATTGCCAAGTCCCAAAACCGCACTTCCATCTGAAATAACAGCTATAGTATTGGCTTTCATAGTATATTTGTAAGCAAGTTCTTTATCCTCTGCAATCTTCTTACAGGGCTCTGCAACACCGGGGGTATATGCAAGAGCCAGATCTTCTCTGGACTTTACTTTTGCCTTGGAAGATATCTCCAGTTTACCGTTCCATTTCTCGTGAAGCTCAAGTGCTTTTTCTGCATTAGTCATAATATTTTACTCCTCCTCTGTAAACTACAGTTTATACCTCACCGGGTGATCACTTAAAAATTGACACCTACAATCGACCTTGCAAAGGAAATATATTCTTCCCTCTGTGGTGTGTCCATGTATTTGAAAACATTATACGAATATTTATGTCCGCCGCCTGCATCACAAAGTCCCATGGCAAGACCATCATGAGCAATCTCTTCAGCAGCATCCGTCTGCCTTGAAAACATAATGGCATGAATACTTCCGTTAGCTGCAACCTTACTGTATGCATATGCAATCGCTGCTGCCTGTAATGTATCTCCGTTGGTTGAAGTATAACCCACTTCACTTAATATGATTGATCTGACTCCGCCATTATACAGCATCGCCTCGCTATTCATGTAGCTCGTCAGAACATTTATATTTTTCATGGTTATAAAAGAAGTATCTGCGGAATCCGTAACAAGCTTATTGCCATTCCAAAATGCCGTCTCATAAAGAGGTACTGTATAAGGATGATGAGCAAGTCCCCATCCTATATCACCATAGTTTCTAAGGGAAGTTGCAAAAGCATCAAGCATATCCCTTCCGTCATAGTCGGGATTTCCCTTAAGATTCCTATCCCACTGCTGATCCAGAGATATATAAACATTGGCTCCTGCATTGGTACTCTTTATAGCATTGTAGAATACTCTGAATGCTCTTGTGTAAGCAGCAGTATAGGTCGCAAGATCTGTCTGCTGCATATAATTCCATTCTTTTCTGGCATTGACTTCGTTTCCGAAGATCCACATAGCCACATTTCCATGTCCTGCGCCTGAATATCTGCCTGCAAGAAATGAACCGATGGCGGCAACTGCATTAACACCGCTCTCATCAGATGCATTGAACATATAATATGGAGCTGTTGATCCGCCCCTTGCGCTTGGATGAGTCACTTCAGGGAAAGTTGAAGGTGATACGTCATTCAAAACAATCGCTGCAACATCAATTCCCTTAGCATTAAGCGTAGTAAAAAGATAATCGTATTCCTGAAGAATCCTTCCATTGAAATGATAGGTCACTCCGTTATAGGAATATGATACAGAGCCCTCTGCACTTGGCGAAAGAAGTCTGTTAAGCGGAATATTGTAGGTTGCATAATTCACTCCAAGATCCACTGCATCATTAAGTCTTGAAGGATCGATCAAAAGTCCCTTCTTGGAACTCTGCTGCATTCCGCCGTAATTATATGAAGCAACCGCTTCAGGATTTGTCACATAGCTTGCATGAGAAACAGGTGTGAAAACACCATCCTTCTTAACTGCTACTGTGAACTTCCTGTAAAGTCTTGACCCCGGTGCTCCTTTATTAAGAGATGCATCAAGTCGTATCTCTTTATCCTTATAGACCTTGGATATTGGTTCTGCTTCACTGTTGAAATCGTCTTCATAAGTGGCAGCATCAAACAGATAATAATATTTATCATCGGAAGTGGGGATTGCTTCTGCAAGCCCCTTTACCTCTACTGCACCGCTTTCCACTATAGTGCAGCTGTCTATTTTTACATACTCCGATAGCTGTTCTGTCGGAACATCCACCGTAGCAGGCCTTGCATCAAGCGCATTTTTTACCTGTTCACCTGAACCTGTGATAGTTTTTAATATGTCAGGATCAAGGTAGCTCTTTTCCTTCTCTGTCTCCTTAACTTCAAAAACAGGCTCTTCCTCTACTACTTCTTCCGGCTCTTCCTTTTTATCAAAAGCTCCTGAAATACCTGCCACAGTCATAACAAGTGCCATTATGGCCACAAGACTGCATACAATACTTATTCCTTTAATCTTGTCAGACAGCTCCCTGTCCATTTTTTCAAAAAACTTACCGGGTAAGAGTTTCTTCAAAATCCTATCCTCTTGCCTTTCTAACTTATTTATTCTTCTGATTCTTTAGCATTTTCCTTAAGGAACTTCATGTGCTCCTTGATTTTAACCTCATAGCCGTTACCGGAAGGGCTGTAAAACTCCTTTCCATTCAACTCATAAGGAAGATACTGCTGTTTCACATAATTATTGGGATAATCATGGGCATATTTGTAACCGATTCCATGGCCGAGCTTAGCAGCTGACTTATAATGTGCATCCTGAAGATGTGTGGGAATAGGAAGATTTCCTGTGTTTTTAACTGTATCCATAGCTTGAAAAATCGCCTCCACCGCTGCGTTACTCTTAGGTGCTGTTGCTATGTAACTTGCTGCCTGGGATAGATTGATCTGACACTCAGGCATGCCGATTCTCTCTGTTGCAAGGAATGCTGCAACTGCTACCTGCAGCGCCTGGGGATCTGCATTACCTACATCCTCGGATGCACAGATGACCATACGCCTTGCAATAAATTTAGGATCCTCTCCTGCATTGAGCATTCTCGCCAGATAATAAACCGCAGCATCAGGGTCTGATCCTCTCATGCTTTTAATAAATGCAGAAATCGTATCATAGTGATTGTCGCCATCCTTATCGTATCTGGCAACTCTCTTCTGAATGCACTCCTGCGCCACCTCTCTTGTAATGTGTATCTTACCGTCCTCACTTCTCTCGGTGGTAAGAATACCAAGCTCTATGGCATTAAGCGCATGCCTTGCATCTCCTCCCGCTATGTCCGCAAGAAAATCTGCAGCATCAGGTTCAAGAACAGCATTATAAGAGCCCATACCGTTTATGCTGTCGGTAACGGCTCTCTCCATCAGTATCCTGATATCATCTTCAGAAAGGGGCTGCAGTTCGAAAATAACTGACCTTGAAATAAGAGCCCCGTTCACCTCGAAATAGGGGTTCTCGGTAGTTGCTCCTATCAGAATAACCGTTCCATCCTCAACAAAAGGTAGGAGATAGTCCTGCTGCCCCTTATTAAAGCGATGTATCTCGTCTATAAAAAGAATAGTCTTCCTGCCAAATCCTCCAAGATTCTGCTTGGCCTTGGCTACTACCTCCTCCATATCCTTTTTTCCGGATACGGTGGCATTAAGCTGCATAAACTCTGCCTTGGTTGTATTGGCTATTACCTTGGCCAGTGTGGTTTTACCGGTTCCCGGCGGGCCATACAAAATGATAGAGCTTATCTTATCTGCCTTTATTGCACGATAAAGGAGCTTATCCTTGCCGATGATATGCTGCTGCCCCACAACCTCATCCAAAGTCTTGGGGCGCATCCTTGCGGCAAGGGGCGACTCCTTTTTCATGCTGTTTTCTCTTGCGTACTCAAATAAATCCATAATTATCTCTTAAAACAAAATCTTAAACCTGCTAAAGTAAATCTCACTTGCAGGCATCAATTGCGAGCTTTACAGCTCCCATAATACCCTGATCATCATTAAGACTTGCGGGAACAATGTAATTATCGAGATCTTCCATCTCTTTAGTCACAATGTAACCATTTACAAGTTCCTTGAACTTTTTCCTGATAAGAGGGAATAGCTGTTCCTGATGCATAACACCGCCACCAAGAATTATCTTCTGGGGGCTTAAGATAAGAGCATAGCTCATAAGTGCATTAGCAATGTATTCACTCTCAATCTCCCATACTTCTGCTCTGTCTGCCAGCTGATCAGCGCTGACACCCCAGCGTGCCTTGATTGACGGACCTGCCGCAAGACCTTCAAGGCAGTTGTCATGGAAGGGGCATACACTCTTACCCGGATCTCCCTCTACTCGTGGAAGTCTGATATGACCAACCTCCGGGTGCAGCATTCCGTGAAGAAGTTTACCATTTGAGATAACTCCGCCGCCTACACCTGTTCCAATAGTAAGATAGATGGCATCGCTTACTCCCCTGGCACATCCCCATGTCGCCTCGCCAAGCATGGATCCGTTAACGTCTGTGTCAAAACCTACAGGAATTCCCAGCGCCTTCTTTGTCTCTTCTACGATATTATAACCGGACCAACCCTTTTTGGGGGTAGAAGTGATACTTCCGTATGTCTTGGAATCCTTGTTTAAATCTATAGGTCCAAAACATGCAATACCTATAGCTGCTATACCCTTATCTTTGAAAAAATCAAAAATCGGGGGCATAGTTTCCTCAGGAGTAGTAGTAGGAATTTTTGTCCTCTCAAGAATCTTACCGTTTTCATCCCCAATAGCACAAACCATCTTGGTTCCGCCTGCTTCTAACGCTCCATACAACATAGCTTAAACCTCCTCAAATATTATGTTATTTATTGTCACGATTTTGACCTGATACCTATTTGCCTTACATTATCTTCTGCTTAAACCGCAATATAGTAATTATAGACCAAAAACACCAAAGATTAAAATAGATTTTCGCGCAGAAATAATGACAAAATGGCCACCGCTAAATCTGCGGTGGCCAAATCTACATGTATAATAATTATATTTAAAATACTTTATCTCCCTTAGTCCTCATCAGTGCTGATTCCGGCTGTACGAATAATGAACTGTACTGAGCTGGGTTCATCTTCATTTGCACCGGAGAATGATGTATAACTCTGTGAAGCTTCATCAACTGCTCTGAGTCTGTCCTTTACTGAAAGAAGATCCTCATCAACTGTGCTTGTTAGCTTCTGGATTCCATCCTCATCAAACTCTACCATTCCGTCTGCAAGCTTCTTAGCACCATCATTAAGATCTACAGCGCCATCCTTTAATTCGTTGGCACCATCATTAAGCTTACCTGCGCCGTCATCAAGCTCAATAACACCATCATTTAGCTCTCCTACGCCGTTATCAAGTTTGATTGTTCCATCTGAAAGCTCTGTAGCACCGCTTGCAAGCTTGCCTGCTCCTTCAGAGAGCTGGTATGCGCCGTTCTTAAGCTCATCTCCCTTGCTGCTAAGAAGTGCTGCACCTGATGAAAGCTTCTTGCTTCCATCCTTGAGAGACTTGATGCCCTTATTGAACTTTGTACCGCCCTTATCAAGCTTCTTAAGACCGATATATAAATCATCTGTTCCCTTAGCAAGTGTCTCAGCGCCGGTCTTGATATCCTTAAGTCCGCCTGCTCCTACTCCGTTGTAGAGCTGATCAAGCATGGTCTTTGATGTTGAAAGTGAGCTGTACGCCATGTAAATTGTCATAGCATACTGTGTTGCATTCTGTGCAGGAGTAACAACATTCTGTGAAAGTAAAGTCAGGGCCTGTGTATAGCATGTCTTAGCCTCAGTGGCTTTCTGCTGTGCCTCTGCCTGCTTTGCCAGAAATGTATCACGATCTCCTGTGGCTAATGCCTGCTTTGCTTCCTCACCAGCTGTAGATGCTGCCTTCTTAGCTGCTTTTCCCTGAGTTATAAGGGTGCCGGCAGCTTCAAGAAGATTACCAAGCTGTGTAACCTGCTCATCGCTTCCGCTTGCAGCCTTGGCCGTAATTACTGCCTGATACATAGCATCCCATTTTGCTTTAGGAATCTTTGTGAGGCTTTCTACTGCTGCCCAGCCGGCATCATTTGCATACTCTACAGTTCCGTCTACTGTTTCCTCTGAAGATGCATCAAGACTTACTGCCTCAGGGCTCTCTACTGATTCCTCAGGGCTCTCTACTGATTCCTCTGTGCTCTCGGCAGAAGAATCACTTACCTCTTCGGTATTCTGAGAAGCCTCTTCATTACTTCCATTATCATCTGATGAGCTGTTATCAGCAGCTTCTGTACTAGAACTATTATCCTCTGTGCTCTCAGCACTCTGGGCGCCATTGTCTGATGCGTTATTTTCATCTGAAGCAGTGTCAGGCTGTGTGTTCTGCTCATCACTGGCGTTCTTTGCATCCTGATTATCATTCTGAGAACTGTCCTGACTGTTCTCATCTGATGCATTATCGGAATCGTCTGCTGCATCTGAAGAAGGTGTATCTTCTTCATTTATCTCATTCAGAGCCTTTTCAGCATCATTTGCACGAGTCTCTGCTTCTTCTGCTCTGTTCTCTGCCTGCTCAGCGCGATTCTCAGCTGCCTGCGCTCTTGCAGCTTCAATATCTGCTTCTATTGCATATACGTCAGCCAGTTGATCTGTAATACTTGATATAAGAGCACTTACATCTGTACCATTTGAATTGGTAGTTGCTACTGTAGGAGAAGATGCTGATGTATCTTGATGTGCAACTTCATCTATTACAGCTTTGTAAGCGGAATAGAAAGTACTCTCTGCCAAAGTAACAGCTGTAAGATTTGTATTAACCGTTTCAGCTAATGTACCAATTCCCTTACTAAGCTGATTGGCACCTGATGAAAGCTGCTCGGCGCCATCCTTCGCTGAAGTGATTCCTCCTGTAAGATCCTTTGAACCTTTTGCAAGAGTAGCAACACCATCTTTAAGGTCTGATGCACCGCTTGCTACTGTGCCAACGCCATCTGTGTATGCTTTTACACCTGCGCTTAAGGTGTTCGTTCCGTCAGCCAGTGTACCTGCACCTGATGCAAGTGTTCCTGCACCATCGCGAAGCTGTGTTGTTCCATCCTTAAGCTCTGTAGTTCCATCCTTAAGCTTCTTTGTTCCATCCTTAAGATCTGATGTACCGTTTGCAAGCTCTGTTGTACCATCCTGGAATTTGCCTGTGCCGTCTGCAAGATCGCCTGTTCCGTCACGAAGCTCTGTAGAAGCATCAGAGAGCTTATCCATATCATCATTAAGAGTATCTACTTTATCTGAGTTATAAATCTTATCAAGGCCAAGGTCTGATACTACGTTTGCACTTGCCATAGAAATTGTCATGGGAAGTTCAAAATCATTTACATCAGCTGTAATTTCCACATAATCGGGAATACTAACATCCTCTTCATCGATGTCGTTTTCTTTAAGCTTTTCATCATCGATCTTGAGTGATTCCTTGAGACCAGGCATTGCAACACCAACTACTACGTAATTGTTGGCATCTGATATAACCTTACCGTTAGAAACCTTTACGTTGGCGAACTTATCGCTGTCAAGCATTGTTCCGGAAATCATTGTAAAAGGAACATCAATGTTTTCTTCCTGACCATCGATATTTACTTCCTTTTTGAGAGTGTTTGTATAATCAAAACGGATCTTCACACTTCCGCTCTGACCTGCGATCTCATCGGCAGTCATCTCTTTTCCGTTAAGTGTATAGGTAACTTTCACACCGATGGGAACTTGCTCTGTAGGTGTTCCCTGATAGTAAATATCTGAACCCTCTGCGTCCCATGTAACTGTGCCATCGGAATTCTCAGTGTAGGTCTCTTCACCCTTTACATTTACAATATCTTTAAGATTGGTCTTATCTGTAAGTGTCTTACTGCCATCCTTGTTCTTAAGCCAGTTGCTTACAACAACATCATCAACGTTACCACTGGCATCTGTCATTACATATACAGTCTCTTCTTTTCCACTCTCGGCATTTTCGGATGAACCTGTGTAGGCTGTCTTGGTCATTGTATCTACAAGCTCATCTGCCTCTGCGTTTTCTACTGTATCTTTTCCTGTCTCTGCCTGAGTCTCTACAGCAACTGTATCTTCTTTTTTATTAAGGCCGCATCCAGACATTGCCATTGTAGAGCACGCAAGAGCAAATGCTGTGAATACTGATGTGGCTTTGAGTAAATTCTTCTTATACATAACATAACCTCTTTTCTATGATTATCTCTATAAACCCGAACGCTACTTTATTAGCTTAAACAGCTTTAAAATGGACAAGCTTATGTTTCTGATCGTTGTCCTGTTTCTTATCCTGATTCTTCCTGTCTTTATCCATCCTGATGCATTCGCGCATTCCCCATGTTGAACGAATGATAAGTCCATCAAAGATCATATACATTGAAGGAAGAACAAGTATAACAACTGCCATTGAGATAAGGGCACCTCTTGCCATCAGGAAGCAAAGGGATCCGATCATATCAACGCTTGATACAAGTCCTACGCCGAATGTCGCAGCGAAGAAGCTAAGTGCGCTGACAATAACTGACTTCATGCTGGTGGAAAGAGCAATTCGTGTAGCCTGTTTCTTACTCTGACCATCCTTTCTCTCTTTGCAATAACGTGTAGTCATCAGGATAGCATAGTCGACTGTAGCTCCCAGCTGGATGGTACCGATTACAACCGATGAAATGAACGGTATTACTGTACCTGTAAATCCGGGAATACCCATATTGATGAAAATCGCAAACTCGATTACCGCTACAAGTATAAACGGAAGTGATATTGACTTCATAACAAGAGCGATTATAAGGAATACACATCCTATGGATACTATGCTGACAGTCTGGAAATCCTTTGCTGTGATATTGATAAGATCCTTTGTACAAGGAGCTTCACCAACTACCATCGCGCCGCTGTCATATCTTTTTACTATTTCATTTATTGATTCTATCTGTGCATTGACTTCATCTGATGCTGTCTTATATTTACTTGTAACCATCAGCATCTGGTAGTCATCGCTTGTAAGCTCCTCTCGAAGCTTCGCAGGGATCATTTCTTTAGGAAAAGTAGGTCCTATTAGTGCTTCAACACCAAGAACTCCGTCAACGCCCTTTACTTTCTTTAATTCTCCGATCATGCCCTGCATGGTTGCAGTATCTATATCGGCATCTGCGAGAATCATATAAGTCGTATTTGTCTCAAAGTTTTTCTCAAGCTCTATCATCGCCTGTCTGCTTGAAAGATTCTCAGGCAATGTCTCTGAAAGGTCATAATAAACTGCTGTGTGCTTGTATCCCCATATTGCGGGAGGAAGCAGGCACAGGAAGATAAGTCCGAATATAAGTGCATGCTTGGAAATCCATCTGGGAGTCTTAACAAACTCCTGAATAACCGGCTTATGCTTGGTCTTTTCAATAATCCTGTCAAATACGAGGATCATTGAAGGAAGGACTGTTACACAGCTTATAACGCCGAAGATAACACCCTTTGCCATAACAATTCCAAGATCCAGACCGATTGTGAAGCTCATAAAGCAAAGAGCTACGAAACCGGCTATTGTCGTAATGGAAGATCCAAGTACTGACTGGAAGGTTGCTGTGATGGCATTCGCCATGGCTTCCTTCTTATTTTCTTCTCCCTTTTCAAGCTCTTCCTGGTAGCTGTGCCAGAGGAAAATCGAATAATCCAGTGTAACACCAAGCTGAAGAACCGCACTTAAGGACTTTGTAAGGAAGGATATCTGCCCAAGGAAGATATTCGTTCCCATATTAAACATTATAGCAATACCGATACTTGCGAGAAAGAAAAACGGTACTAAATATGAATCCATTGTCAGTGAAAGAACTATTGTGGCAAGGAGTACTGCCATACCTACATATATAGGAGTTTCTTTCTCTGTAAGGTTCTTGGTATCAAGGACTATTGCTGCCATTCCGGAAAGGAAACATTTCTCATTGGCTATCTTCCTTATATTAGTGATGGCTTCCATGGTACCGTCACTTGAAGTCGTATCATCAAATATGATGAACATCAGCTGCGTATCGCCTTTTCCAAGAGCTTCCTGTATTTCATCGGGAAGCATTTCCTTAGGTACTGTGTAATCCATGAAGGTGTCATACCAGATGACCTTCTTTACATGCTCAACCTTTTCAACTTCCGTCTTCAAGGCTGCGATGTCTTTATCAGCCATTCCCTCAACCACAAAAAGGGAATAGGCTCCGGTTCCGAACTGATCCATCAGGATGTCCTGACCCTTCATAGTCTCAATCTCTCCCGGCAGATATGAGAGTATGTCGTAATTAACTCTTGTAGCTGCCATACCTGCAAAGCAGGGAATCATGAGTGCTATGCTGGCAATCAGTATTATGAACCTTGATTTTACTATTGCCTTAGACAAATACTTCATAACAATCACCTCATTAAAAAATAATTATGACCGGTAGTCATTTTTTACACTTTATGTTATACTCTAAAAATGACCGGTAGTCAATATTTCAAAATGAGAAAAGTGAAATAATTTATAAAACAGGACGAATGCTCGCATTCAGGCCTGATTTTATAAATTATTTCATTTGGCGAACCGCCAAAGCGAGGAAAAATCTTTGATTTTTTCGAGCCTTTTCTCATTATGTAAGATGTATGTGTGATGCAATTAAGTTGCATGTATGATATATGTAAATGAATGTAGTTGTGATAGGATAAAGCTATGGGAAAATGGGATGCTAATAAGAAATTAAAAAGAGATTCTTTGTTAAACACCTCCTTTGAGTTGTTTACTTCACAGGGAATCAATCAGACTTCAATATCTGATATTGTAAAAAAAGCCGGTGTGGCAAAGGGTACCTTCTATCTGTACTTCAAGGACAAGTATGATATAAGGAACAGACTTATTGCCAAAAAGTCAAACCAGCTTTTTAGTGCTGCCTATGATGATCTGTTAAAAGAAGACCTTCATACTGCCGAGGATAAGATCATTTTTATGATGAAGCATATCCTTATTGAGCTTGCTGAAAATCATATGCTTCTCACTCTTATATATAAGGATCTTAGCTGGGCACTGTTCAAGGAAGCTATGACTACTGACGGAGAGGATACCGAAACAGATATCCTACATATAATGACAGAGATGTTTGAGGAATCCGAGGTTAAGTATCATAATCCGGAGCTCATGATGTTCATGATAGTAGAAATGGTAAGTTCTGCCGGATACAGCTCCATCATTCACAAGCAGCCTCTTCCTCTGGACGAACTTTTGCCCGAGCTCGAACAGTCAGTTCGAGGTATTATGCACGCACACGAGTTATAATTAAATAAGGAAGTTCGACTCTCGCTTAGCTCGATCGAACTAAGTTATTCACCAGGCTCGAAAACACCTCGCCAGGTGATCACTTAAAGAAAACCCGCGTTGGCAAGACGCGGGTTTTTCAGGTAGGAGATTTCTTATGACTATATATATGTCATCTATTAACAGCATAACCTTTTGTCTTGGTTAGCTACTGCTAACATGGTTATATTAGCATAGGCTAACAGGTTATGCAAGTGCTTTTTTATATTTTTTAATTATTGGCATAAAGAAAGCGCTACAAGCAGCATAATTACTGCCTGTAGCGCATATTACTGATTTAAATATTCTGATTGAAGTTATCTCAGATTGCCAAAAAAAGTATCCCCGGAATTACCATTTCTGTCATCATCATCCGGATAATCGTCGTCGCCTTCAAAATCATCATCTTCATCTTCGAAGTCGTCGCCATCTTCATTGTAGTCATCATCCTCATCATCGAAGTCTTCATCAGGATCTTCTTCGTCTTCGAATTCGTCATCATACTCATCATCATATTCGTCTTCGAAGTCCTCATCATAATCCCCAAGGAGTCCCTCTTCCTCAAGGCGCTCTCTGACATCATGATCAAAATCCAGATCGAACTGATTAGGATCTACTCCGGCTTCTTCCAACATTTCACGGCGGCCTTCTACATCCTCTACAAGAAACTGATTGAAGTCAAGGCCCGCATTGCAAACAGCCTCAACAAGCTCAGCATCAACATAGACCATGTAATCTGAATCATCGCCTTCAAAGTCGTCGTCCATATACGGAAGATTCTCAGGGAAAAGCGAGAAAAATCTTCCATTTTCATCAAAATCCAGGGGACCAAAGCCTCGTCCAAGATTAACCTTCATAAAACCTCTTTAATCACGCTCAACAATTGCAGCAGCACCCATTCCGCCGCCTACACAAAGTGTAGCAAGTCCCTTCTTCGCATCGCGTCTTTGCATCTCATATAAAAGAGTTACAAGGATACGACATCCGGAACATCCAACAGGGTGACCAAGAGCGATTGCTCCACCATTTACGTTGAGCTTACTAAGATCAAAGCCCAACTCCTTACCTACAGCAACTGACTGTGCAGCAAATGCTTCATTTGCCTCGATCAGATCAAAGTCAGAAATCTGATATCCCGCTTTAGCCATGGTCTTCTTAGTAGCTGCTACAGGTCCGATACCCATTATGCGAGGTTCAACACCTGCAAGCTCACCTGCAATCCATGTAGCCATAGGCTTAACACCAAGCTCCTTGGCTTTCTCCTCACTCATTACAACTATAGCTGCAGCGCCATCGTTGATACCTGAAGAGTTAGCAGCAGTAACCATTCCATCAGGCTTGAAAGCAGGGCGAAGCTTGGAGATACTCTCCTTGGTAACACCTGCTCTTGGGCCCTCATCCTTTGCAAAGAGAACTGTTTCCTTCTTAACCTTTACCTCAACAGGAACTATTTCCTCATCGAACTTTCCTTCAGCCTGAGCCTTTTCACATTTTTGCTGTGAATTTGCAGCAAATTCATCAAGCTCATCTCTGGTAAGTCCCCACTGATCACAGATATTCTCAGCAGTAATACCCATGTGGAAACCGCCAAAAGCATCAGTAAGAGCGTCTTTGATCATTGTATCGATAAGCTCGCCGTTGTTCATGCGATATCCAAATCTCGCATTCTGAAGTGCATAAGGAGCTCTGGACATATTCTCTGTGCCGCCTGCAACGATAATATCAGCATCACCCATTGAAATAAGTTTTGCTGCAAGATTAACACAATGAAGACCTGATCCACAAAGTACATTTATTGTTGTAGCAGGTACTTCTACAGGAATTCCTGCATTCACTGCTGCCTGACGGGCTACGTTCTGTCCTGTGCCTGCCTGGATTACGCATCCCATGTATACCTCATCCACCTGTTCCGGCTTAACACCTGAACGCTTTAATGCTTCCTTAATAACAATTGTACCAAGATCAGGAGCAGAGATGTCTTTAAGAGCACCTCCCATAACACCAATTGCTGTTCTGCAAGCTCCCGCTAAAACTACTTTTCGTGCCATGAACTTTTTCCTCCTTAAGAAAATTGTGATTTTAAACGTATTTTAATTATATCATAATTTGATCAGACCTCTTCAACATAAGTGACATAATCAAGCTTATTAAAAAGCTTTAAAATCTCATGATGAGATGCCGAGCTATCCAGTTTTAAATTGATGATAAGCCCTGTATCCGACGGAAGTATGGTCTTATCCTTACTCTTATTCATACTCATTACCACAAATCCCTTTTCGGAAATAAACCTGTGAAGCTCAGTGACACCGCGTTCCTTACTTACTTCTATATAAATGCTCAGGTACTGACTATGGGATTCAACACTGTTACTTAGATGAAGAAGGACTATATTTGTAAAGACAATAAGTATAAATGCTGTGATTCCAACTGCCAGGTATCCGGCACCTATTGCCATGCCCATGCAGGCTGTTACCCAAAGTGTAGCAGCGGTGGATAATCCTTTTATCTGTTTTCTGCCGGTTACAAGAATCGTTCCTGCGCCAAGAAAACCTATTCCATTTACAACCCCTGCTGAAATTCTGGCTGCATCAGAGGTTAGTCCGGGCATCATTGCAAGATAAATATTAAGTGAAGTCGCAACAGCGGACCCAAGACTTACAAGAGAAAAAGTCTTGATTCCTGCGCTATGATGGGTGGCGATTCTCTCCCATCCCACAAGGCTTCCGAGAACAGTTGCAAGAATAAGTCTAAGGGCCACAGCAATATCACTTGTTCCCTGCAGATAATTCAAAATTTCTCCCATGCTCATAAGAAACCTCCGTTTCTACGGCAAATTATAAAATCATCTACCGTTAACAATACTGTTTCTTACTTATATTATAATGCACATGGCTTCATTTCTCTTATGAATTTACTATAAACAAATAGCCCGCAAACCATTATTCAAAATGATTTGCGGGCATATAGATCAAATAATTATCTGAGCTTCCAGATATCTCTGTTGTACTCTTCAATTGTTCTGTCTGATGAGAAGAATCCTGCCTTAGCAATATTCTTAAGCATCATTCTCTTCCACTTATCACGATTTTCATAATCAGCAAAGATAAGATCCTTTTCTCTGATATAATCCTCAAGATCAATAAGTGTCATGAACCAGTCCTTATTAAGGAGCTCGTCCTGGAGACGCTTTAAGTTCTCCTTGTGGCCTACTGCAAGGCACTGCTTGGAAGTAATGAAGTCTACAGCCTCCTTAACAACCTTGCTCTTCTTGTAGTAATCCTTTGAGACATAATCAGCCTTCTTGTAGTGCTCAATAACCTCATCTGCACTGATACCGAAAATGTAGATGTTTTCATCACCAACAAGATCATGAATCTCAACGTTAGCACCATCATCTGTACCAAGAGTAACTGCACCGTTAAGCATGAACTTCATGTTACTTGTTCCTGAAGCTTCCTTAGATGCCAGTGAGATCTGCTCTGATACATCACAAGCAGGAATGAGCTTCTCAGCATAGCTAACATTATAGTTCTCAACCATGATGACCTTCATGTAAGGAGATACATCGGGATCATTATTCACGATCTCCTGCAGGCAAAGAAGCAGGTGGATGATGTCCTTAGCGATTACATAAGCAGGTGCAGCCTTTGCTCCAAAAATAAATGTGATAGGACGTACAGGCTTTTTACCACCCTTGATCTCAAGGTACTTATGAATGATGTAAAGAGCGTTCATCTGCTGACGCTTATACTCATGAAGTCTCTTAACCTGAATATCAAAAATAGAGTTAGGGTCAACTTCTACATTCTCTTTTTTCTTAAGATAAGCTGCAAGCTCTTCCTTTTTCTGGAACTTGATATCAGCGATCTTATCAAGTACTTCCTGATTATCCATGAACTTCAGGAGATCTTCAAGCTTATTGGCATCCTTCTTAAAGCCATCACCGATTTTTTCAGAAATGAAATCTGCAAGCGGATGGTTACAGGAAAGAAGCCATCTACGGAAGGTTACGCCGTTTGTCTTGTTATTGAACTTTTCAGGATAAAGCTTGTAAAAATCATTAAGCTCAGAGTTCTTAAGAATCTCTGTATGGATAGCAGCAACACCATTTACTGAGAAGCCATAGTGGATATCAATAAATGCCATGTGTACTTTCTTATCCTTGTCGATGATCTGTACATCAGGATTCTTAACCTTTGCACGGATTCTCTTATCGAGCTCCTTGATATAAGGAACAAGCTGAGGAACAACCTTCTCAAGATACTTAAGAGGCCATGTCTCAAGCGCTTCTGCAAGGATTGTGTGGTTTGTGTAAGCACAGGTCTTAGATACTACATCGATAGCATCATCCATTGAGAATGCCTTCTCTTCAACAAGGATTCTGATAAGCTCAGGGATGATCATTGTGGGATGAGTGTCATTGATCTGAATAACTGCATGCTTGTAAAGCTCGTGAAGGTCATACTGACGTTCCTTCTGCTCTCTCAAAATGAGCTGTGCTGCGTTGCAAACAAGGAAATACTCCTGATAGATTCTAAGGAGGTTACCTGCCTCATCAGAGTCATCGGGATAAAGGAAAAGAGTAAGGTTCTTCTCGATTTCCTTCTTATCAAAAGTGATGCCCTTCTCAACAAGGCTCTCGTCAACTGACTCAACATCGAAAAGTCTGAGCTTATTAACACCTGTGTCATAGCCCACAACGTTCATATTGTAGAGTCTTGAAGTAACCTTCTTTTTGCCGAAGCATACATCAAAAGTGGTGTCTGTCTTCTCAAGCCAGGACTCATCCTCGATCCATGAATCCTTCTCTGCTGTCTGAAGGTTATCCTTGAATACCTGGCGGAAAAGTCCGAAGTGATAGTTAAGTCCGATACCCTCTCCTGCAAGTCCAAGTGTAGCTATTGAATCAAGGAAGCATGCTGCAAGTCTTCCAAGACCGCCGTTACCAAGTGAAGGTTCCGGCTCGCACTCTTCGATCTGTGCAAGATTCTTACCGTTCTTTTCAAGAATCTCATTCACCTTGTCATATACTCTAAGGTTAATAAGGTTATTGGAAAGAAGCTTACCAATAAGAAACTCCATTGAAATATAATAAATCTTCTTCTCACCTGCTTCGATAGGTGCAACCTTCATAAGACGGCTTGTATACTCAAGAAGAACATAATAGGTCTCCTTATCTGTTAAGTCCTTAAGGCCCTTTCCATATTTCTGATTTGAAATCTCAGAAATAGCTTCTTCCATGTTAGTAACAAGTACATCCTGCTGTAAATTTGTATGCTGACTCATACTTTCTCCTTTTCCGCCATAATTATTTCGGATATGGCTTTTAAATATATTCCTATCTTCCAACCCTGCATAAAAAATGCAGAAAACGTTTTCTCTGCGATATGAAAAATCATAACACAAGAAAACGTTTTCCGCAATCCCTAATTTTCCACGACCTGCTATCGCACTGCTCCTAATATGATAAAATTATATAGTCAGTTAAATGAAAATCTTATGTGGGAGGGATATTCATAATGATCTGTTATGTGTGCGGACGCAAAATGTTTCCATTATGTTCCAAGGAATTCCAAACCAGGAATCTAAAGGTCTGCGAGTACGTAAAATGTCCTGATTGCGGCCTGGTTCTGGCAAAAACAATCTATGACATGCCCTCGTCACAGTATTCAGACTTAAATGCCGAAATACATATTCCCAAGCAGGGAATTGATGAGGATTCCGATGACCCTCACTGGATAAAAAGAATTAATGCACAAAAAGATATGCTGGTAAGCATTTTCAGATCCGGTCTTTTTAGCATGGATAAAAAGTGTGTGGATTATGGGTGCGGCGATGGCCGACTTGCAGATTATGTTAACCGTGAGCTGTCCGGGGATATTACTTCAGAAACGTCCTTATCTGACAATGATAATTCTACATCTCTTGCTATTCTAAAAAAGTACGACAAATACCTGGATCTAGACAGGCCCGATTACCTGACAGATGCAGAAATGTCTGCAACAAAATTTGACCTTGTACTTTCTTCCGCAGTTCTTGAGCATCTCCGGGGCAAAGGCGAGCTGCTTGAAGTGCTCTCTTTTCTAAATGAAGGTGGAATCTTTGCGTTTCATACTCTCATCTGCGAAGAAGTTCCTCATGATCCCGAATGGTTCTATTATCTTTCAACTCATTGCACCTTTTATTCAAATGAGGCAATGTCCAGGCTTTATAACGAATTTGGTTTCAAGGGCTGCATTTACAACGTAGATGCCCAAATGTGGTTTTGCTTCCGCAACAGATCACTTTATGAGCAGTTTCTCCATAAAAAATCATCTTTATCCGGAACTTTGGTGTTTGGCGATGGCTTTGTAGACTATTGGAAAAACTATCCAAGCCGAAATAATCCCTAATCCAGACACCTACTTTGTAATTATTACTGATCCTGCCACATCCGCTATTGGAACATAAGAAATACAATAACTATCACAATATTCCTGCACCGCCTCCCATGTCGCCAATATTCATGGTACATACATAATATTTTTCATCATTAAATATACTCCCCTGCTGTGATTCTGAATTCACTGCCTGTCATCATACTTGATGCATCAGATAACATATAGATTATTGCGTCAAGATAATCTGTTCGCTCAAGCATACGGCCCATTGGAAGTATGCCAGCTGCTTGCTGCCTCAGTTCAGCCTCAGTCATTCCCTGGCTTTTCCTAAGTGCAACCTCTCCCTCTGTGGGAGTCCAGCCAAGAGTCAGATAATTGCACCTGATCTGCTCAGAAGCATAATTATGTGCTATATGGGACATAAGAGTGAGAAGTGCACCTTTTGAACATGCATAAGCTGCCCTGTCCTTCTGGCCGCCCCAGGCATGAGCCGAACCAACCAGTATAATGGAGCCGCCTCCATTTTCCCTCATACACTCAATTGCAGCCTGACAGCAGAAAAACGCCGCCCTGAAATTGACATCAAAGACATGATTAAATGTTTCTTCCGTGCATGTATCAAGGGGTGATACCGGCGTAACACCTGCATAGTTCAAAAAGCCGTCCACCTTACCATATTTTTTCATGGCTTCCTCAAACAGCTTCCTGCAGTCTTCTGTTTTTTCAAGCTCCGTATAAACAAATATAGCTTCACTGCCAAAAGCCTTAATGGTTCGAATAGTCTTTTTGGCAGCTACTTTATCACGTCCTCCGATGACCACTTTGGCGCCACATCTTCCGCACTGTTCAGCTGCAGCACGGCCGACGCCCTTGGTTCCACCGGATATAACAATTACTTTGTCATCCAGTCTAAGCTCTGACATATATCCCCTCATTGTTCTGACTAATTATTCCCTGGTACCTGACTGCTGATACATTCAGTTTACCCGGCTTTTAATTATAGCTGCAGCGCTTTATCCACATCAAAGCCCTTAAGCAGCATATTATTACCATTTATATCGGTTACTTTTACTGTATCCTGATAGTACTTTATTTTCTCGGCAAGCTCTTCCTTGCTGTTACAAACAAGATATAATCTGGCAAGAACCTGTCTCTCTGTGCCAATCCACTCAGGCAATACCTCATCGCCCTCGTTGAATCTTTTGCCTATTGCAACTACAACCTCATCCTCTTTTTCGGGAAGTCCTTCGATTTTACCTATGGTTCCTTCCTTAAGAAGATACCAGATGGTTGCAGCCCATTTTCCGCCATACCTTGGATCATCAACCTTCTGAAGATCAACGTCTCCCATTTTTCCTGTAAGGGCAAAATCTATAAGCATTTTCCTCTGGTCGTATCCATGTATAGCATTAAGTAAAAGATGCGGTGCCTCTCCCTGAAGTCTGAAGCCGGTATCATAGACATAAAACTCACCATCTTTATAGAAAGCAGACAGCATAAGGATTCCGTCCCTGATTCCGATTCCATGGAACATCCTCACCGCATTGTCGTGCATGCGCTGATAGTATTCATCTATATGCTTGGAAGGATAGGTTCCGCCAAGACAGACTCTCGATACTCCGGCCTGCTCGGTGCTGGCATAGCGGTCGTAAACACATGATGCACTGCAATATCCATCCTTGAAGGTGTAATAAATACCCATATCATCGCAGTCCATATATCTTTCCACAATAAATCTTTTGCTCTTGGAAAAAGATAATGCATACTCAACAGCACTTTTTAGCTCAGCCTCAGATTCCACCTTAACTATTCCTTTGCCGCTGGAGCTGTCCACAGGCTTCACCATTACGGGATACTTTATCCTGTCCAGATCCTCTCTTTTAAAGGACTCATCAAGATAGTAATCAGGAATTCCGTGTATGCCATATTCTTCGCAGGTAGTCTTGAAAATATCTTTATATGAAAAAACATCCACGATGGACTGAGTTGCATAGCAGGGAAGTCCAAGGGCATCACAAACCTTGCAATAGTATGGAACCAGGGTATCAGCAACACCCACAAGCACGCCATCAACCTTCTCTTCATTGGCAAATGCAATGAGAGCAGGTGCATCCATTCCATCAACATCAGCTGCCTTCCATGCGATTTTCTTGGAAGGCTCATCCAGTACATTGCTGGTAACAATGGTTTTTATGCCAAGGTTATTGGCACATTCTACAAGCTGCATGGTCTCAAAGTTACCACCAAGTATAAGCAGCTTTTTATTTTCATAAGTTTTCATACACATCTACTCCTGTCATTGTAAATGTATTATCAGGCCTCGCAAAACGCATACCTGCAAAATAAAAATCATATTTCTATAAGCTCATCCTCTGCAAAATCCCGGATCGCACTTGTACCTGTTACTTCATTCCATTTCATGGGCGATATACCGTTACCTGGTCTTTTGGTGGTGAGATTATCTTCAGTTAAAAGTTCACCCTTTTTTATGTCTCTTGCCGCAATTATGCTCTTTCTTGCAACCAATCTGTTTTTAAGCTCCGCTTCTGTCGGTTCCTTTTCTCCGGTTCCAAGAGCTATTTCAATATTCCGTACAGCCTGTACCATATCGCGAAGCTCATCAGGTTCAAGACTTGCTTTATGGTCAGGGCCTTCCATATTTCTATCCAAAGTAAAATGCTTCTCGAGAACTGTTGCTCCAAGAGCTGCCGCAGCTATCGGTACTTCGATACCTCTCGTATGATCCGAGTACCCGACATCACACCCAAAACGCTCCTTAAGTGTGAGCATGGCTTTTAAATTCACATCCTCCATTGGGGTAGGATAATTTGTAGTACAATGCAAAATTGTGATTTTTCCTGAACCATTATCTTGTAATACTTTAACTGCATCCTCTACTTCCCGCATCATGCACATTCCGGTGGAAAGTATTATGTCTTTCCCAGTCTTTGCTATCTTTACAAGATATGGATAATTGGTAATCTCACCGGATGGAATCTTCCAGATTTCAAGAAGGGGATCAAGGAACTCTATACTCTCAACATCAAATGGAGTTGATAAAAACTTTATGCCCACCTCTTTGCAGTAATCAGACAGAACAATATAATCATCAAAAGGAAGGAGCAGCTTTGAAAGCATCTCCTTCTGTGACTCCTCTTTTCCAATATTCTTTTTCTGGTACTCAGCCATTGGCGCTATCTTAGAAACCAGACTTGATATCTTCGCAGTCTGAAATTTCACTATATCCGCGCCGCACTCCTTTGCAGTATCTACAAGTCTTTTGGCAAGTTCCAGGGAACCGTTATGATTAACTCCTGCCTCTGCAATGATCAAAACTCTATTTGCCATCCGAACCTCCAAAGCTATCTTATTCATGGAAAATCCACTGCCAGCCCTGCTTTATTTTGAGAATCTTTCTATAATCTGATTCACCTCTTCCAAATCTATCCTGAGTTTGCCATCAAAGATATTCATTGGATAATCTCCTTCAAGTGGCATAATCTCAGGTGTAACGTCTTCATCCTTAAAGTTGTATACGATCAAAACCCTCTTCTTAGGATCTATCATCCAATACTCCTTCACACCGGCATTACAATATTTCTCAGATTTGATGAACATATCTTTTCTACGCGTAGATTGTGATAATATCTCCAAAACAAAATCCGGCGCACCATAGATTACCCTATCCCTAATCTTATCTTCATCACAAACAATTACCACATCCGGTTGAACCATGGTCCTGTCATCACAATCCAGCTGCACGTCAATGGGGGAATACAATGGTATGCAATCGCCCTTATTGGATCGTATGAAGTTATATATTGCATTAAACACAGCACTGCTAATTATCTGATGAACAGGTCTTGGTGCTGTCATGTCATAGAAAACACCATCTATCAGTTCAACCCACTGATCTTCTGGTAGCGCATAATAATCTTCCACAGTATATTCACCATTTTTCTTACTCCCATAAGATGGTGAACTCTCCGCCAGATCTGATGACTTCTCACACCTATCGGAAAAAATAACGCTACTTTGCTCATAGGAATATGCCTTGCCAAAATATTTGGATTCATCTCCCTCAAGCACCTTCTCAATAGCATCAAGTGTAGCCTTCCTGGGATTTTTGGTATTGCCGGAAAAAATTCTCTGCAGTGTAACCACCGGGACCCCGGTGTAATCCGAAAGTTGGGTAAAACTATATCCCCTTGAATCCTTGATCCTGTTCATCTCTTCGATAGTCATGGAAGCCTCCTGCATCTGCTATAAAACTGATAGGCAAATGATAATGATTTGCATCACTGCATATCAATGCCAATCATTATATATATCTTAATATCATATTATATCATTAAATATCATTCGTCAATATCAGTTCCAGCCCCTTAGAATTCTGGCAGGCATTCCAACTGCAGTACACTGGGTCCCTACATCCTTTAGAACAACTGCACCTGCGCCGATGATCGCATCGCTTCCAACCTTAACACCCTGAAGAATAGTGGCACCTGCTCCTACTAAAGTATTGGCGCCTACATTGCATTCTCCACAAACCTTTGTCCCCACAGCTACGTGAGCAAAATCACCGATCACACTGTCATGCTCAACTATGGCACCGGTGTTGATTATCACGTTATCGCCTACAGTTGCACCTGCGTTTATAACTGCATTCTTGCCAACAAATATGCCTGTTCCAAGCTTTGCATTGGCAGACACCACAGCTGAAGGGTCAATAATATTGGGAAAAGAAAATCCCATATCCTTAGCAAGATAGAACAGTTTACTTCTAAGGCCGCTGGGCTTTACAAATCCAACCGTAATAAAGGCCTTGGTGGTTCCCTCCTCAAAAAGCTTTGGAAGAACATCATCTGTGCCCACAACCTCACATCCAAAGATTTCATCTCCGGGCTTAAGGTTTACATCCGTTATGAAAATTTTTCCAAATCTCTTTGACCGTAGCGCCGCATCTATCACCGATTTACAATGACCACCGCCGCCAATCATAACTATGTTTTCCATCGCGATCCCTCATAAAAAAGTAAACACTACATATAATTATAAACGGAATTACGAATAATTTAAATAGAAGAGGCACCCTCCGGTTTTGGAAGGTGCCCCTGAAGTTTTGATTTTGATTATCAGTTTTATTATTAGCCCTGAAGGAGTGACATAACACCCTGTGTACTCTGGTTTGCCTGAGCCAGCATTGACTGTCCTGCCTGTGCGAGGATGTTGTTCTTGCTGTAGGTAACCATTTCTTCTGCCATGTCTGTATCGCGGATTCTGGACTCTGCTGCTGTTGTATTCTCTACTACGTTGTCCAGGTTCTTGATTGTGTGCTCTAATCTGTTCTGGATAGCACCGAGTTCAGATCTCTGTTCTGATACTACCTTGAGAGCATCTTCGATGGCGTCTATTGCGTAAGTAGCTGAAATTCCAAGGCTGTCGGTTACTGTAAGGTTCTGGATTCCGAGGTTAGCTGCGTTCATAACCTGTACGTTCATCATGATCTTGTTTGTCATGTCTGCGTCAGATCCTACATGAAGCTGAAGACCGAGATCCTTAGCTACCTTAGCTGTTCCCTTTGAGATGGAGAAGGTATATTTCTTCTCGTCATTGGTTACACCATTAAGTGTAGTAGAAGCCTGAATTCCTACCTTAACCATGCCTACTTTGTTATTATCTACACCGATCAGGTTAGCCTGCTTAAGAGCTTCTGTCATCTTAGCGATAGCTACTGATACTGTGATGTTTGTAGATATGGATGCATTTGCTGCTACTCTGGTACTTCCTGTTCCGTTCTGGATACCTGCAGGGATTCTAACCTGAGCACCATCTACTACCATTGCCTTTATCTCTTCAAGTGTGTATTCCTGATCGCCAACCTTGAATACATCTGTTGTAGTATCGTATGAGCTTGTTGCTCTTACGTATGTTGTTCCGTTGATTGTTACGGATGATCCTGCTGCCAGTGCTGCTGAAATTCCGCCCTGGAGATATCCGATTGTATCTGTATTCTTGTTGTACATGTGATAGTTGATACCTGCAATCTTGATATCCTCACTGGACTTAATGTATGTTGTGAATGTTGCGCTTACGCCAAGATCTGCAACTGTTCCGTTCAAACCTGCATCATGTGCAACCATGTATTTGTTATAGTTTCCGGTACCACCTTTAAGAAGGAAGGTCTCGTTAAACTTTGTGGTCTCTGCAACTCTGTCGATCTCAGTTGTAAGCTGTGTGATCTCGTTCTGGATGGCATCACGGTCGCTCTTACTGTTTGTACCGTTGGCTGCCTGTACTGCCAGCTCGTTCATTCTCTGCAGCATATCGTGTACTTCTGTGAGTGCACCTTCAGCTGTCTGAACTGCGCTTACACCATCGTCAGCGTTGGTTGATGCTCTGTCAAGACCTCTCATCTGCTTTCTCATCTTTTCACTGATGGACAATCCTGCTGCATCATCTGCTGCTCTATTGATCTTGTAACCTGAGGAAAGTTTTTCTGAAGATTTTGCCTGGGTACCTGTTGTAATGCCAAGCATTCTATTAGAATTCATCGCCGTCAAATTATGCTGGATAACCATATTATACCTCCATGTGGGTGCAGTCTCTCCCTCTAATCCGTAGAGCCCGAGCCTGCTGCTTGATACTTTGTTTCAAAATAATAGTTACTTATTAAGTTGAGTGCGCTCCCACATCGATCATCCTTGACGATGTTTTTTATTCTTTACACTTTATATATCGTTCGCTTTTTTGTTTCCTTAACCCCTTTTTTGAAATTTTTTTGAATTTTTATTTCAAATTGTTTCCGAAATTGATGAAAAAGGCGAAAAAGCGCAGTATTTATGCGCATCTTCGCCTTGAATAATTTCTTCAAAAAAATATTTTATTCTTCAATTTTTACTATATTTCGATAATCAACCGGCCTGTTTGCCATTTCTTTTTCTATACTTTTATTATAATGAAGAGTCAAAAGAAGCACATCGTCTTCGCTCAGTACTCCACGTTCCTCTAATTCATCAGCCAATTTTCTATATAAGTCATTGATCTTATCACATGCTGCATCCCAGGTATATAGCTTTTCCATCTCCTGATAGTAATATCCGTAGGCTATTCTTACCCTCATATACAGATTCAGAAAAGTACTCAAAATACCATTAAGAATTTCCTCTATCGTCAGATTCATACCTATAAGTATTTCAATCAAAGCTTTTGTCTGCTCCAGTCTGTTATCCAATGTTACATGTTCAGGAGGAGTTGTTAGCTTTTCTCTTTCTTTATTGTGCAAAACATCACCCACACTGTCATAGAAACAGGGAATATTTGGCGTATATATGCCGCTCTTATGACCAAGATAAGCCGTATAAACACAGTGTGTGTAATATACATAATATATATTTTCTTTATATTTGCTGAACTTCTCGATAAGCTTGTCTTTCCTTACATCGTCCGGTTTTAGACATATGCCAGTCAGATATGTACATCCAAATCCTGACTGCAGTCCATTGACACCAGGCACTTGGTATAGTTCTTTATCAAGATAATATCCTACGCCAACAACGCCAAAACAGATAACCCCCTGATCACGATTTTTATTTATTACCTCAAGCACATACCCGAAATTCTCGTGAATAAGATAATCCTCATCACTACAGAACAGAGAAAACTCAGCATCATCGAATTCAAGTACATTTATGAGGCTGTCCCTAAAACACTCCGATGATTTAACACAATATTTTATTCTTGAGTCCGTATGTGATAATTTCTCAATCTCCTCATAATATTCAGACTCTTCTTTTGAAGAATTATTACATATAATAAACTCTACTTCTTCATCATATAGAAGCCCCTGTAATCTCTTAACATTTTCAAGCGCAATCTTTCCTCTATTAAAGGTCGGAATCGTTATAGCTACCAGTGGCTTATTTTTCTTTTCTTCTGATATACGTTTCTTATGAAGCCCGGACATATCTTCCGCATAGTCGTAGCCGGATGCAGATTTAATCGTACGCGGGATATAATTTCCCGTCTCGTACAGATAATCAATCAACTCCTGCCTGTCCAAAAAAATCATAACAGCATCATCAAGCTGCTGTGCAACTCCCGGAATCATGAAAAAAGAAAAGAATCCGTTCCTGCTATCTGCATCATCAAGCACTATGTATTCATGCTTAAATCTTTCTTTTGTCGTAACGTCCAAAATCATTTTCAGATTGGAGAAACCATCTATTATTATTGAATCTATGGATCTGTATACATCACTGGTATCTTCAACAGTAAAATCATAATGCTGTCCGCTGTAGAATTTATTTTCAGGTTTACTCCAAACATAATATGTAGTGTCAGATACGGGCACCATTAAAAGAGAATTATTGTCAAAATCCGGAACATCTTCCTTTTTAAGTATTCCACGTTCTATAAGAATTTTCATATTCTCGGAAAATGCATTTTTAAATTCTTCTTCGTTGGGCTTTATGAAGTTTTCATAGACTACCTCAAAAATGTCTGCTTTCTGTCCAATATCTTCTGATGCAATATGCGCTGCAATAAAGGCTTTTACAGCCTCGTCATAGTTGTTCTCATCAAACCTGTCAAACGCATATTGTAATAAACTCTCAACAGACATCTCTAACCCCCAATTCTTCCTGATAACCTTATGCGTTATCTGCTATACCTACATTTATAGCTGCAACGATTTCTTCCTTTAAAACCGCGCAATCATTCTGAAAAGCAGAAAAGTATTCTCTTTCTCTGCCAATAACAATTTCACCTTCCAAATTATTTCTTATAATTATCTCATGATCAGGTATAGAATCAGTATTCTCTATCCAAAGTTCCTCCATCATAAAATTAACAACGGATGAAAATATTTCTTCTCTCAGATCTGCAAGATATTTTATAAGTTTTTTGTTATATTCATCTGCAACATCTGATCTTGATATTGATTCCAAAAACAAATTGCATACCTTCACGATTTCTTTTGCATTATCTACAAATATATCCAAAACCTTAAGCCAAACCTCAAGCATACTCTTAGTTTTTAGATATTCTTCAACTGTCTGTGCTTTTGGAATAACATCATTACTGATTTTCATTTCAAAACCACATTCAGAAAATTCATCCGCTACACTATCAAGCGTTCTTATTTCACTCCCTTGAATTAAAGCCCCTCCCTCTGTGGCATCTATAACTCTGATCTCCGGATGGGCTTTTATCTGTTCTTCAAAAAAATGGCGGAAAGTGTTCCAGGCAACAGTAGTCGCAATCTCTTTACCATCTATTCCTTCTACCATTAAAACATCCATATTCCGTTCGCCAGTGTCCGTGTCATCCGCATGCGTTTTACCATCAAGATATGCAAGATCCTGCCCAATCAACACAATAGTTTTTATCCCAATATCCCTGCATGCGCAAAATGCCGCTCCAGCAACATTTCCACCATAATCTATACCGCTTAGGGTTGCACCGGACTTCTCTCCTATAAGCCCATTCTCATAAACAAGTCCCTGAAAATATATAATTCTGTTCTTAAATAGTTCCTGTACATCTATACATGCCTGATATGAAGCAATCAAAGGCACGTTCCGAGCTATGTCACATTTAAGAAAAGAAACATCTATTTCAGGATCCACAGATACTATAGTGTCAGGAACAATTCCATACTCATTCAAAACTCTAATAGCTCTGTCTACACAGACAATAAACCCATGTCCTTTTATTCTTTTAAGCACTTCAATATTTTTATGTAGAGATGGTCCCGCAGATACTATTATAGCAGGAGTTCCTTCCGGAATTAGTTTTGCAAAATCCGGAAAAAGGAAAGCAAAACGCATATGATTCCAAGCATATAATCTTGCCTTCAAGGCACTTCTGCCCATTTCTCTAACAAAGGAATTATCGTAGCTTTTACTTATCTGAAGCTTATCGCACGCTTCTCTAAAAGCTTCGTTTCTAATGTAAAAAGGAGTTACAATTACTTTAAGCTCTGATTTAAACTGCACAAGTTCTTTGTGAACATCCCTGAAATAGCAGGCTTTCTGTTCCTCCTTAATATATAGTTTCACCTTAGGATTACGTATGATTTCCGTAAGATCCACGTAGGCACATACAAAGGAAAAGAAATCTTCTAAGGGCTCATACAAAAAATATTCGATATCAGGTCTTAATGAACACGTCAGTGCTCTTAGATATACGCCTGTCGACATTCCATAAATTGCCACTGCGCATCTTCTGCAGCCATCGCTAAAATCTCTACTCCACCTGTCTGCTTCGTATGAGGGGCTGTACAAACTATTTACTCTGACCCAACCAGTATTGCCCGCAAAAACATAAGCTACCGGTTCACCGAAAGCCCCTTCTCTCATCTGGTAGTGTGTATCCTCTTCTTCATCTGCACTAAGCATGAAACCATATTTTAATTCGAATTCATGAAAATTCCTTTGCCGCAATTCTTCATCCGGCTTAAGTAATTCATTAAGCATTCTCTGCCTTTTCCTTCTCCCAGTCAGCTTTTCCTATATCTATTGCTTCCTGAAGTTCCTTCTTCAAGCTCCTGCAATCCTCCGGAAAATGCTCAAAGAACTTAAGAGCACTTTCAAATACCGATGCAGCCTCCTCGTTATTACGAACCATAAAGGTATAATCAGGGATTGAATATAAGTCTTCAATCCAAAACTCTTCCATCAATGTATTGATTAGCGTGCCGTATATTTCACTTCTAAGTGCATCCATTTTATTTAGCTTTTTCTTGTGTTTAGGATCCGTAATATCTTGATATTTGCTTATTCTGAGGAGCTGTTTGCTAAGTAAAGCAAGTTCTTCCGAGTTCCCAGCTATCATATCAAGGTCCTCAATCCACTTTTCCTCTCTCTTTACTGTCTCCAAATACTCTTCATCTGTTTCTGCTATTGGCAGATCGTCAAATATCTTTCTAAGATCGTAGTTGCCGGTGCAGACTTTTTCTGACACCTCTTCCAGTGTCATTATCTCTGTTCCTTCGATATATGCTCCGCCTTCAGTAGCATCTATCACTCGCATTTCAGGATGCATTGCTATCTGACGCTCGAAGAAATTTCTGAAGCCAATCCACATATCATTACTCTTTACCGTTCCGCCGTCTATACCTTTGATCTCTTTGACATCAAGCTGAGGAACACCGTCGTTTTTACCGTCTGCATGATGTTTGCCATCCAGAAAAGCAAGGTCCTGTCCAATGAAAATGACAGTCTTTATTCCCAGGAATTCGCATACAGTAAACGCTCCTCCCGCTACATTTCCGCCCTGATCAAGGCCGTTTTGTGCCACAACCTTTTCACCTATAAGGCTTCTCTCATAGGCAAGTGCATGGTAAAAAATTCTTCTGTCATTAAAAAGTTTCTGACTACCGATATTTAACTGGTAAGAGCATATTACCGGAATATTCTCAGCAACCTTAACCCGCATATAATCCGGACTTTTCTCAGCGTCCAGGGAAATACATGCATCAGGAACAATGCCATATTTTTCAAGTACCAGCAATGCTCTGTCAGTACACAGAATAAATGCATGGCCCTTAACCTTGCGAAGTACTTCTACGTTTTTCGCAAGAGAAGGTCCTGCAGAAACTATGATCACCGGTATGTCACTTGGGATTCTGTCCCTTAAATCTCCAAGCAAATAAGCATTTCTCATATGATTCCATGAATACATCCTGCAGCGAAGAGCATTTCTCCCCCTATCCTTCTGATAGTTGGTGGTAGAATCCATCATTATTGCGATTTCCTCGCAGAGCTTCTCAAACTTCTCATTAGTTGAATAAAATGGAGTAATAATTCCCTTGGTCTCCGGTCTGAATGTCGCAACATCATGGATCATGTCATCAGCAAGATGATTCTTCTGTTTTTCAGTTATTGCAAAATTGATTCTTCCCTCTGATAAAAATGGAGTCATATCAACATATGCACAAACAAAAGCAAACAGCGACTCTATAGGCTCTGTTACAAAGAAAACCGTGTCAGGACGAAGCTTTTTCATAAGCGCCTTAAGGAAAACTCCTGTGGAAAATCCCATAAGAGCTATAGTGGTCCTACGATGTTCTAGTTCCTGCTTTTCAGCCCATCTTTCAGCTTCATATGAGGGATTGTAGGTACTGTTTAATCTAAGATCAGCGCCGCCAGCAGCACCAATTATATACAGCACAGGCTCTCCGTTTTCTGCGCGTTCCATTCTGTATTTCTTATCTTCATCCGGAT
This sequence comes from Butyrivibrio sp. AE3006, assembly GCF_000424165.1. Taxonomy (NCBI): domain Bacteria; kingdom Bacillati; phylum Bacillota; class Clostridia; order Lachnospirales; family Lachnospiraceae; genus Butyrivibrio; species Butyrivibrio sp. AE3006. The sequence continues at coordinate 101,960 of NZ_KE384145.1, forward strand.
CTATCTGAATTTCCTCATCAAATCTGGCTTTAAAAAGCGTAAGATTTACTTTTCTTAACTCTTCGTTTTTTTCAAAGGTGTTATCTACTACATTTCCCATAGAATCTGTCCTCTTTACATTATTGATTCTTCAAGACATTTTTTAAGACTTCTGCAATCTTCCGGCAATGCTTCATAAAACTTCATTGCTGAATCCAATACCGGAATAGCCTCTTCATTGTTTCTCAAAAACAAAACCATATCAGGTATGCTGTACTGATCTCTCACCCAACAATGCTCCAGCATTGAATAAGCAACTGTCCGATGTATTTCTATCTTTAGATCGCTTAGCATCTTCTTTTTCTTTGAATACTTAAGATCGTTTATATCGTGATACTTGGCAGCCTTCAGGAGCTGACTGCATATCTCTGAAAGTGCCCCCGCATTTTTCGATATCATGTCAAGATCGTCTATCCAGGATTTGATTATCTCTCTCATCCGGGTATATTCTTCATCCGTCTGGGCTTTATTCATTCCATCAAATACAGCTTTTGGATCAAAAGTCTTATCTTTAAGAATATCGGCAACCTCGCTAAACTTCATTATTCCGGTTCCCTCTATCTTTGCACCGCCCTCTGTAGCATCAATCACATTCAGTTGCGGATTCATTCCTATTTGTCTTTCGAAGAAATCCCTGAACCCTATCCACATCTCATTTGTTTCCACAGGGTTACCATCTATTCCGGGCACTAACCTTTTTTTGATATCAGGATTCCCCTCATCTTTATCATCTGCGTGATGCCTGCCTCCTGTAAAAGCCAGATCCTGTCCGATAAGTACTATATTTTTAATTCCAAGCAGCTGACATATAACAAAACATCCGCCTGCCACATTGCCACCCAGATCAGCAACGCTTGTACCTGCCTTTTCTCCAAATAGTGTCCTCTCATATCTGAGGGTATGAAAATAAATGCATCTACCGTCAAATATTTTTTGCGTTTCGCTATTTGTCTGATATGAACAGAGAAGATATGCGTTCTTTGATACATCAGCTCTTAGATAATCGGGACTTTTCTCCGCATCCATAGAGACAATTACATCCGGCTCTATACCATGCTTATCAAGTACGCTAAGTGCTCTGTCGGTGCACATGATAAACCCGTGCCCTTTTACTTTCTTAAGTTCCTCGACATTCTTATTAAGAGACGGACCGGCAGAAACTATGATTGCCGTAATATCAGAAGGTAGCCTCCCCTTTAGTTCTGTTAGCAGCATGTTGTTTCTCATGTGATTCCAGGCATACATTCTGCACTTAAGAGCAGTTCTGCTTCGTTCTCTCTGAAAATCCCCTGCCGAAGCCATGGCTGCTTCAAGTTCATGACATATATGATCAAACTCTGCGTTATTTGAATAAAACGGAGAAAATAGGCAGATCGTCTCCGGTTTAAAACTACCAAGATCTTTTATCATTCTATCCGCCATAGCTTTATGCTGTTCATTATTTATAAAAAATTCCACACGATTGTGTCTGATGATGTCTGTAATATCTATAAATGCACAGACAAAAGAGAACAATGATTCTTCCGGCTCATATACGAAGAACATTGTATCAAGGCGAAACTTGTCAATCAGTTTCCTTAGATATATTCCATTACCAAATCCCATAAGGGCAATTGTAGTGCGCCTTTTGGGAACTTCCTGTTTATCAGCAAGTCTCCCTGCTTCATAGGATGGATCATAGCTACTGTTTAACCGAAGATCTGCACCGTTCAAAACACCTCTTATCTGCAATACAGGCTCCCCGTTTCTTGCTGTATCCATGAGGTACTTATTATCTTCTCCCGGGTCAATCTTTGGTCTTACTCCATATCGGGCTTCAAATGCTGAAAAATTCAGCTCCCTTATGCCTTCATCCTTACGTAATTTACTAATCATGCTCCCCTCATAAAACATATTAGGTTACCTAAAGTTTTCGATTTTATACAAAAAATTATACCATATACCATTAACTGTGTAAGCATTCGATTTTTCAGTGATTGGTATTCATTCTTCAAGTGCCTGTCGCAAACTTAAAGCATCTTCTTTCAAAACCTTATAGTATGCTGCTGCCTCGCTGAAGGTTTCCAATGCTTCCTCATCAGTTCTTACATAGAACACTTTCGGAGGAATTAAATACATATCCTCCACCCAGTATTCCTCAAGCAGATTATTCATTTCCATTTGAAATATCTTTTTTCTTAGTTCATCCAGCCTTGTAAGCTTATCTCCGGCTTCCTGTGATTTTATCCCCTGTTGCCTTGTTATTTCAGATAACTGTTCACAAAGAGCATAAAGCTCCCCTGATATTTCACTTATCTCACCCAGCTGCCTTGTCCAATCGCTAATAATTTCTCTGATTCTGTGTCCCGTTTCCGGTTTTATCGCAGGCGGAAGGTCCTTAAAATGCCTCTCGAAGTCAGCCGCTTTACCACTTTTCTCAATATCATAAACCACTTCACTTAAGGTCATGATCTTCGAGCCCTCAATAAGAGCACCGCCTTCCGTGGCATCGATCACCTCTATCTCAGGATGCATTTTTATCTGCCGCACATAGAAATCTCTGTATTTTATCCACATCCTGGTACTTTGAACAGTATCACCGTTTATACCTGGTATCTCTTCAACATCATTTATTTCATCCATGCCATCACCCCTGTCATCAGAGTGATGTTTCCCTTCAAGGTATGCCAGGTCCTGTCCCACAAGGATAATTTTTTTTAAGCCCATTATTCGAAGCACACTGTATGCAGCACCCGCCACATTACCGCCCATGTCTATGGGAGATGATGAAAAACTCCTGCCAAGCAGACTCCTCTCATAGCTTATTTCGTCAAAGAAAACAAGCTTCTCTGATAACTTCTCCTGTGCATCAATATTTAACTGGTACGAAGAAATCACAGGTATGTTTTCTTTTATGGCATATTCCAAAAAATCTGCACTTTTCTCAGCATCAACAGATATAGCCGCATCCGGAATAACTCCGTTTTCTTTTAGAGTATCAAGTGCTCTGTCGGTAGATAAAATAAGAGCTCTGCCCTTTAGTCTCTTAAGCAGATATGCGTTTTTCTTAAGTGAAGGACCTGCTGCAACAATAACCGCCGAATAATCTGCTATGTTTTCCATCTTAAAATCGGATAAAACATGCTCTTTTTCCAAATGATTCCAGGCATGTATTCTGCATCTCAGGGCATTCCTGCCTCTTGTCATCTTATAATTTCTAAGTGCTATGCTAAGATCACCTATCTGCGTACAGATACTGTGAAATCTTGTATCTGCAGCATAAAATGGCGTTACTATTCCTATAATCTCAGGCTTATTGCTGATTACCATATTGTGAATGACATCTGTCATTGTATTTATTTGCTTTTCACTTATAAAAAGATGAATTCTTGGATTCTCGATCAGATCAGATAAATCTGTATAGGAACATACAAATGAAAAAAGAGACTGATTGGGCTCATAGACATAAATTTCCGTATCAGGGCGCATCTGTTTTACAAGAGCTTCAAGAAACACTCCCGTAGAAAATCCGCACAGAATTATAATGGTTCTTCTGGACTGCTCATCCCGTCCTCTAGCCCAGACCATCGCCTCATAGGTCGGCGAATAGGAACTGTTAAGCCTTAAGTCTCCCGAGGGCATGGCATTCCTGATAAAAAGAACAGGCTCCCCATCAGAAGCCTCTTCCATTCTGTATAAAATATCCTCTTTACTGCCTTTCTCAGGTTTAAAGCCGTACCTTTCCTGAAAGACCGCGAAATTTCTATTTCGCAAGGCTTCTTCTTTGTGAATCAAGTCAGTCTCCCCCATAAAAATATGACTTACTTCTTAATCCATTCCTCAATTTCACGATTCAGATCATGATGAAGAATATCTGCAACCAAAATGAAATCCTGCTGCTGATTGGCTTCTGCAAGCCTTGCAAAATCTGTCTGCCATTCCTGCATCTGTTTCATATGCTCAGCATCTGCCTTGCCGCTCTGAACCAGAAGCTCGGTAAATGTCACAAGAAGCCTCATAACAGGAGCAATCATCTCCGGACCGCCCGGCTTTCTCTGATAGATTGTATCAGCGGTCTTTTCATTATTGGCAATTACCTGTCTACCCATATCCTGTAACTGACTCATGCTTCCCCCTCCAAATAGTCAAACATCTTGTCTAATATACTGATAATTATATCATGTAAGCACACCCCAGCAAAGTAAGGAACGTTTTTATTTCATAGGAAAGCTATTTTCTATGAAATAAAAAGAGCTCTCCCCTTTTGGGGAAGAGCCCTTTTTATGGTTGTACTTAAAGTACTCTAGTATTTCGCTAACGTGATTAGCCGAGGAGTGAAAGAACACCCTGGTTGGACTGGTTAGCCTGAGCAAGCATTGACTGGCCTGCCTGTGCAAGAATGTTATTCTTGCTGTAGGTAACCATCTCTTCAGCCATGTCTGTATCACGGATACGGGACTCAGCTGCTGTGGTATTCTCTACTACGTTATCAACGTTCTTAATTGTGTGCTCTAATCTGTTCTGAACAGCACCGAGTGCGGATCTCTGAGCAGATACTGTCTTGATAGCATCTTCAATAGCGTCGATTGCATATGTTGCAGCTGTACCGGAGCCATCAACTACGTTGAGGTTCTGGATACCAAGATTTGCAGAGCTCATTACCTGAACACCTACAGTAATCTTGTTGGTCATGTCTGCATCAGCACCAACATGGAGCTGAAGTCCAAGATCCTTAGCAACATGTGCTGTCTGCTTGGTAATTGAGAATGTGTATCTGTTTCCTGCACTGGCTGTAGCTGTACCTGAAGCAGCTGTAGCGGGACCATTAACAGCAACCTGGCTCTGCTTGTCAGCATCAACACCGATTGTGTTAGCCTGTTTAAGAGCACCCTTCATCTTATCAAGAGCTGCAGAAACTGCAATGTTCTTGTCAAGAGTAGCATCAACTGCTGTACGAGTTGTATTGCCATTTACACGAACCTTAGCACCATCAACTACCATAGCCTTGATCTCATCAACGCTATACTCGTCCTCACCATACTTGAAGACCTTAGTTGTGCCATCCTGTGTGCTTGTGCCTGATACATAAGTTGTACCATTGATTGTTACAGAAGATGCACTTGACTCTCCGATGGAAGCCTGCAATTTGCCAATTGTATCTCTTGTCTTATCATAAATATGGTACTCTTTACCAGCGATAGTCTTGTCAGTATCTGTGTTAACGTATGCTGTGAAAGTAGCTGTACTTCCAAGATCAGCAATCTTTCCATCAAGACCTGCATCATGTGCTGCCATGTACTTGTCATGGAAGCCCTGTCCGCCTTTAAGCAGATATGTCTCGTTGAACTTTGTTGTCTCAGCAACACGGTCGATCTCAGTTGTCAGCTGATCAATCTCGTTCTGGATTGATGTACGATCAGATTCACTGTTCGTTCCGTTAGCAGCCTGAACTGCAAGCTCATTCATTCTCTGCAGCATATCGTGTACTTCTGTGAGTGCACCTTCAGCTGTCTGAACTGCGCTTACACCATCATCTGCGTTGGTGGATGCACGATCAAGACCTCTGATCTGTTTTCTCATCTTCTCGGAAATTGAAAGACCTGCTGCATCATCTGCTGCACGGTTAATCTGATAACCTGAAGAGAGCTTCTCTGCTGATCTTGACTGAGAACCAGTTGTTACTCCGAGCATTCTGTTAGCGTTCATCGCTGTGACGTTGTGTTGTACTACCATAATATACCTCCTTGTTTGTGTACGCCGCAAATCCTTTTGCGGTAGTTAAAATATTTGATTGTGTTTCGATTCGGATATCCGGTGAGCGGAGTTCCTAGGCTGCTCTCTCCCTGCTATCCTACTATATCCACATGTACATTATTGCCGTGTTCCGTGCCACAGAATTAATGCACATTGTGTTTCCTACATTCATTATATCGGACCTACTATCATAAAGTTAACCCCTTTTCTCAAAAAAAATATAAATTATTTATAAACTTATGATAGCAGTCTAAAAAGCGCCATTTTATGCGTTTTTCAACAAAAATTCGGCGTATTTAAAATCAAATATCGTATCTATATCCACGCTGTTTCGCTTATCCATAACGCAGGCATAGCATCCTGCCCTGTATAGGAACCGGTCTTTTCTAAAGTTTTCTATATCTGCTAAATAAATTGCTCCGTTTAATCTATATGTGATACCCATTTTCTGTCTTTGAGAGGTGCCGGCTCTTTCAATAAAACCGTCCATACTAAGATCATCTTTAATCTCTCCGCACCAGGACAGAGGGTGTTCAACTTCACATACAGACACCACAGCCTTGGCACTTTTCTCCTTATATATATTGAAGGCCTTTATTATGTCATCAGAATTTCTTAGCGGCGATGTGGGCTGAAGAAGGCAAAAAGCATCAAATACTTTACCATCCTTTTCGTACCGTCTTAAAACCTCTTCCACTACATCCCAGGAGCTGGAATTATCCGCCGCATTCTCGTTGCTTCTAAGAAAAGGCACCTCTGCGCCAAATTCTTTTGCTATCTGAGCATACTTCTCGGAATCTGTAGATACAAATATCTCATCGAACTGTCCGCTTTGTTTTGCTGCCTCGATAGTGTATGCCATCAGCGGCTTTCCGCAAAGCTCTTTTATGTTTTTATCAGGGAGCCCCTTTGATCCACTCCTTGCAGGAATTATTGCTATGCTTTTCATGGCTTCTTCCTTCTTCATTTTTCCCGGCGCTACTTATTTATCCGGAAGATCATAAAACTTTTTCTTCAAGTTAAAGCTGTTTTCCAACATATACTTTTTCGTTATTTGAACTATCTTATCCGATGTATTACCTGCTCCATATGGATTTACGGCATCCTTTATACTGTCCAAAAACTCTTGGGACATAGCTTTATCAATAGCCCTTTTTATTTCTTCCTTAACAGGCTCACAGTTTATCACTGTTTTTCCGGCTGTCCTTCCTTTTTGCCTGTCACCTATATTTATAGTAGGAATTCCAAAAGCCGGTGCCTCAATAATACCGCTTGATGAATTACCAATCACAAAAGCCGCTCCTTTTAGAGCGCTCATATATCTGATAACTCCAAGAGAACCCACTAAATGGAAATTTTCATGGTCAGCGGCAAAATCCTCCAGGCTCTTATTGATCACGTCTCCGTCACTATCAAGGTTTGCCTTGGTAAAAATAAAATGTATATCCTTATACTCTTCTATTGAAGATAGAAGCTCATTTATCTGTTCCGCTGCAGTACTATTTTCCAATGTGACAGGATGGAAAGTACCGACCGCATATTTTTCGCCAAGCTCAATGCCGATACTCTCTTCCAGCTCCCTGTAGGACATGGTCTCTATGTTCCCTGCATTTTCTACGCCCAAAGCACCTACACAGTAAACATTATCAGGATTCTCTCCCAGCTGGATTATTCTTTTTCTGTACTCACTTGTAGCAGGAAAATGGAGCTGACTCATTTTGGTTATGGAATGTCTGTAAGCTTCGTCAACAGCTCCTTCCGTTGTCTCGCCACCATGAATATGTATTATTGGAATCCTTCTGTTATATGCAGCTATGCATATAGCCATGGTTTCAAACCTGTCCCCCAGCACCATAAGTGCTTCCGGTTTTTCCGTGGCAAAATACTCAGAAAAACTTTTAAGAGCATTGGCCATAACCACGGACGTATCATCACTATCGCCGCTTAAGATAGATATTCTTTTATCTATCCCTATTCCATCCTTTTCAATATCGGAAACAGTATTTCCCTGGGCTGCGCAAAGATGTGCACCTGTCACCACCAGACTAAGTTCAATATCCTTATCTTTCCGAAATTTCTCTATGACAGGCTTAAGTAACCCGTATTCGGCTCTTGTCGTTGTCACTATCGATAACTTTTTCAATTAAGTGTCCCCATATAACAAAACTCTGTTTTAATTAATAAAATTACATTTTAGAATCAAGAGATTTACCTGTTTCAATATGCTCAAAATTAGGCAGATACTCTGATATTCTTTCAACAATCTGCGTCTTATCCGCATTCCCCGACTCGAAAATCCTATCCAGATCTTCAATAAGTTTAGAAACCGCCTCTTTATCGCACATTTTTTTACCTGTTATAACAGAAAGTGATGTGAACCTGTCACTGTCCACTGTTTCATCATCTGTATAGAACTCCTCGAAAGGCTTTTCTCCCGAGGTATCCGATTTAGAAAAATGAACAGGATATTTTCTGCAACCCGGATCCTTTTTAAGTTCCATGGCAGCGTCAATTGCTTCCTCATCACTGCCACATTTAATCACTTCATACCCCTGCTCTTTTAAAAGCTCCTCAGCAATTTTGTCAAAGGTCATCATCTGAACTTCTTTAAGCTTTGGGAAAAATATCTCTCTGTTTCCACCGAGCATGCAGGAAAGCATACATATCTGTCCGCTCTCTTCAGGAGAGACAAAGTATCTCTTTACATCAAGAGGTGCTCCAAGTGGCTGCAATTTCTGTATTCTGGCAAGGAACCCTGCAGGCAGAGATCCATTTGAGAAGGCCACATTTGCAAATCTTGCTGTCTTAACAGGGAACCTGTCTGAATATGAAAATATCAGATCCTCCATTATTCTTTTGGATGCTCCCATTATATTTACAGGGTTTGCAGCTTTATCAGTGGACACACAAAAATAAACTTCCGGCGGGTATTCACTCATTAGATCCAGAAGCTTTTTTGCATTTATCACATTATTTCTTACAAGGGCTTCTACTGAGAAAATATCCTTCTCAGATCTCACATGCTTATGGGCAGAAAAATTAGCCACCACATCGAAGCCCTTATGCCCTCTGAACATTCGGGCAAAAACTGCGGATGCATAATCCATAGGATATGAAAGGTATGTATCCGGCATCTTTATTTCTTTGGTTGACCTTAAATCTCTTGTCTGCTCTGCAAGAGCATTTTCGTTAATATCTGCAATTACCAGTTCTGCCGGCTCAAAAGGAAGCACCGCTTTTACAAAGCTGCTTCCGATACTCCCTGCGCCTCCAATAACAAGAATACTCTTGCCTTTGATCCTGGCACTGAGCTCCTGTCTGTTTTTATCTATATCAGCAAGGAACATGCTCTTATCACGCATTGTTACATGCTTGCTTATAAACCTTTCAAGTTCAAACATTACAGCACCTCGTTTATACGATCTTCCATTCTCTTCATTTCCTGGAATTCACCCATATCAAGGAATGACATCTCGCTGATTGGATACATTCCGACTCTTCCGCCTTTTTTCATATAATCTTCTGCAAGATCCGTCATATGGTACATGGTATCATCGGGAATCATCTTAAACAGTTCAGGGTTAACCACATACATTCCGGTGTTTACAAAATATGAAAGATGAGGTTTTTCCCTGATTGCAGATACCAGCCCTTCTTTTTCGGCTTCAAGAACGCCGTAGGGTATGGAGAAATTCTTAAGAGAAGAAACTATGGTAAGTCCGTTTTCTGCAGCTACATGATGACGCAGTATACTGTCATAATCTGCATCGATCAAAATATCGCAGTTTGTGACAATTACAGGGCGGTTGAAATTCTCTTTGATGAGTTTAAGGCTTCCTGCGGTACCAAGAGGCTTATTCTCTTCGACATACTTTATGTCATAAGGCAGCTTTTGCTCAGCGAAATAGGATTTGATCATCTCCTTCTTATAATTCACGGTAAGAAAAATTTCCTTTGCCCCATACTCGTAGAAACGATTCATTATCCTCTCAAGAATAGGAATATCGCCGATAGGAATAAGGGGCTTTGGCAGAATCTTGGTATACGGATACAGTCTTGTTCCCTTACCTCCTGCCATAATAATTACAGGTGTATCTGTAAGAGCCAGATCTGTGGCTTCCATATACACCAGGTCATTCTTATCCCTGAAGATAATATCAACTATTTTATTTTCATCATCTAAAATTGGGATAGATTTAAGAAGCGCACTATCCATAAGGAAAGTGCTTTTATCGATTTCGTTCTTATGTAGACTTCTTGTTTTGGTGAATGTTGCGTTAATTACAGGCGCATTAAGATCTCCTGATTTCAATATCCATCTTCTGATATCTCCATCAGTAAGACTGCCAAAAAGCGTCCCGTCATCTTCTATAATATACAGGATGTTTTTGGCATTCTTATCGATTTTCTGCATCGCCTCAAGAACAGTGATATCCTTTGTGGCAATAAACTTATCTAGACTCTGAATATTCTCGCCCAGCATAGTCCCCCCCAGGCTTACGCTCTGACTTTCTTTAAATAATCATAGATAGGATACTTTGTAATATACTCTTCTTTGCCCCATACAATCTCAATCTGAGCACCCTTACCGGTATCCACATTGATAAGGATTGGAGCATTGAGGTTTGCTGTCATGTTTGTAATGTCCTCAGGCACCGTTATGGTAACTAGGATAAGCAGATTCTTGTTGGTAAGAGGTTCAATAATCTCAATGTCATCCTCACTTATCTGGGGATTGTAATCCTTTTTGATGGTAAGCGGATCTATAACAGGAAGCGCAACATCAGGATCATCCATGGACTGAAGATACCAAAGAGCACCAATAGGCTTGTCCTTGTCGTGAATCAGTGCGAATTTCTGAAGATCAGGAAATCCCACAAGTCCAAAGGGCATTGTTATGATCTTCTCATCCTCAATGTCAACTTCGCCAAATATCCTGGTATTTACTTTCATTGCTATACTCTCCCTCTATTTTGAGAATCAGCCCCATTGCTGAAACTTAGATCTTCTCACCCTGTTGGATACGAAAACGTATCTGCCAAAATCTCTTCTCCTCTATCATCCTTCTGTATTCGAGGATATTTTCTCTGATCAGCTGTATATCATCCTTAGGTGCTATCTCATGTCCCGGTATCACAGGAACAATTCCGGATGCTAAAGATGCTGTAATGGAATGATCTCCACAGCTGATGATATATTCCGGTCTCATTTCTCTAATAGTAGATAGTATTACTTTAAGTGGTCTTTCCGAAGGCATATCGCCACAGCATTGGAAAAACGGAACCGATAACCCTCTTATGAAAACATTGTTGGAGTTATCCAAAAATTGCAATGAATTATGTCCTTCTATTCCAAAGAGCGGAACAACATTGCTCACAGGAAGAAGGTCGTTTGTATTAATTATCATAACATTCTGACACATACTTACAAGGATTTCCTGAGCAATAAGATTTGTCATATGCGTTTCCCTGTGAGTATCGGTCAGATACTGCTGCGTCAAAATAACAACCTGTCCACAGTTTCTGTCTTTTAGCTTTATAAAATCGCCAACATCACCAACAAGATCAGCATAATATCTCCTGCTTCTTAAGTAGATATTATGGAACATCCTGTCGGACTCAGCTGATATGATCTGCGGCTTAAGATATGAAATATACCTTGTCTGCATTAAAAGGAAAAACCTGTATCTTTCCTCGATACGGATTCCCTCTATGTAATGCAAAAGCTGCATAAAATATTCTCTGCTCTCAGTAAGTCTAACCATCAGATGCAGATATGCCACATGTCTTAGCATATCTGCCATGGTCTCTCTTGGAAAGAAATACATGTTCCTGCGAAGTCTCTCTGCCAGCTCCCTCTTACCTTCGGGAGAAAGTGCACCGCTTATTATCCTTGCACCTATCTGCAGCATCTCATCGAAATATTCAGTGATATCTTCGCTTGAGAGAATATCCAGTATTCTGTTTTCATATTCCCTTACAATCGGAAGTTCATTCACTTAAAAACCTCACTCTAGTGAAGTTATCCCGTGATCTTCAGGGCTTTCAAACACACTTCACTAGTTCTTAGTGTCGTAGAACTGAGGCGGTGTGATCTTGGACTTGTTCATTGTCAGGTAATAATCAAGTGCTGCCTTGGAGGATTTGCGTTTGGTATTTATCTGGTCTCTTGTCTTATTTACATGAGTAGCAACAAGATTCCTGTTTCGCAATTCTCCAACTTCTATAGAGTTAGACAGGTCAGTTATCCTTCTGATCTTGTCCTGGTAAATATGGATTCTGTCCTTATACTTTTCTCTATTATTATCAAGTTCTTCTTTTACTCTGGCAAATACAGTCTCAAAGCCATCATTCAGGCTTTCAACGCGCTTAATCAGTTCACTTTTACGGTTGAGTGTCTCATCAAAACTTTCTTCATCAAACCCCTCTTCGTTCTCAAGTATGTCCTTCTGAACCAAGTTCTCTTTCTCTATCTCTTCGAGAACCTGAATTTTCTGATCCAGACTTTCTTCAAGCATATCAAGATAAGACTCTGTCATCTCTCTTTCCCCCACTACCTTTTCTTAATTGATTTTCCTTAGGCCGGTGCAGCCCCCTGCGGCACCGGTGCAGGCATCTGTCCCCTTGCGATCTTCATTGCATCAGCCCAGGTATCTCTCATGGTATGAAGATGCTTGTTAACTTCATTCATGATTTCCATGGACTCATCCCTGTGAAGATCTGCCTCTACAAGTCTCTTCATAAGATAGTTATATACGTTTTCAAAATCCTTTGCTACAGGATATTTCATATCCAGTGTATTGTTGAGATAATCAACGATATTCTCCACCTTAAGAAGATATGTGGTAAATTTTCTCTCATCATCAGCCTCTAGTCCCATTATAGCAATATTGCAGAATTTAATGGCACCATCATAGAGCATAAGTGTGAGCTCTTCCGGCTTAGCCATCTGGATCTTTGTATTCTGGTATTGATTCATCTGCTTAGCATATGGATTTCTGGCAATAGGCATAGAATTAACCTCCGTGGTATGTGCTTAATAACCTTTTCTTACATCTGACAGCATCAGCCTGTTCCTAGCATTCCCGAAAGGGAACTTGTCTGCTCATTAAGCTTTGTCATAGCTTTTTCCATCTGAGCAAACTTGTCATAATATTTATCTTCCATCTTACCCAGTTTATCCTGAGCATCCTTAAGCTGAGTCTTGTATGTATCAACCTGTTTCTTCATCTGCTTATCTTCATACAAAGTGTAAGCGCTTGAGAAATCCGTTGACTTCATAAGATCGCCAAGTTTGGAATACATATCAGATGAAATGGTTTTAAAGAATTTGCGAACCAGTTCAGGATCCTTTTCGATCTTAGCTTTCAACTTATCCTCTTTACTGCTGGAAAAATCATCATCCTCATCACCATATATATGCCACTTCATTCTGTCAGCTTCTTCGCCTTCAAAATATCCGGGAGTAGCTATATGGAATGACCAGAAAGAAGTCTTTACCTCAACCCATTCATCCTTTTCCTTGTTGTAGTCAAGCTCACCCCAGTCGAAGGACTGCATCATGATATTCTTCATCTCGGTCATAGCTCTGAAAATAGTAGGATCTTTTGCAAGAAGACCTTCATCTATCTTCTTGTTCCAATCCTCTATCTCATCATCAGTCATCTCATCCTTCTGCTCTTTGGTGAGTATAGCGTAATCCTTGGCATCATCCGCATTATAAAGCGTGTACATTTCACCGATAAGGTCGTTATATTCTTTCAGGAAATTCTTTACCATATCGTAAATGCCACTGGTGTCATCTTTTGTCTGAAGCGTTATGTCAGATGCAACCTGCTTTGCGGTAATGGTAAGCCCATTTACATCAAAAGTATTGCTGTTTGATGTATAAACTGCTCCATTTAATGTTATCTGGGCATCTCCTCCTTCAGTATGAATCGCATCTTCGTTGGTATCATAATCAAGCCCCAGTGCACTTACAACTCTCATGTCACTATGGTCAAAATCAATCGAAAAGCTTTCATCTTCTCCTTCTGCAGTAGAAGTTACATAAACTCTTCCCTGCCCCGCATCCAGACTAGCGTTTATACCATATCCGCTGGCAGATTTAGCCTGCTTAAGCTCTGCAAGGGCTTCAGTAATAGATTTATCCGGATCTATTTTAACATCCACATATTCTCTGGTATCTTCTTCACCCTCTGCCGGAGCCTTGCCAAATTTAACTCTTATTATTCCCCTGTAATCATCATCAGTTACAGCAGGCTTTATTTCGTTACCTTCTTCATCAAGCTCAGCTTCTTTATGAACCCCTGCGGTTCCTGAATACCCGGAGAGATTAGTAATGGAAGTGGTAGCTTTGAGTTCTCCGGTCTTTGAAGAAATCTTTCCACCTGTCAGATAAGCACTGCTTGCAAGTTTATCAACCGACAGCTTCTGGCTACTGTTCATAGCCGTACCGGAAGTTGAGATTGTAACAGCGTTTTCATTGGAAACACTTGTTGTCTTTTTGATATATGATGAATCAAAACGCAGACTACTAAGTGTCTTGTTGTAGAAGTCCACAACCTTCTTGTTGAGTTCCTTCCACTTATCCATCTTCATATCATGCTTTTTCTGATCACTTTTTATCTTATCAACTTTATTGGACTGTACTTTCGTCAGCTCTGTAATGATACTTTCTGTATCAAGGCCGGAAGCAAGTCCGGTTATTCTCATGGTCATAAGTTGCTCCTTTCCATGGGATTTTTTGCCTTATTTTGGCGCAAAATACCCCTTGCACTAGAAAAACGTACTTTCAGAAAAGCTCGTTATTAACCTCTTTCGTCGACCATAAGGCCTGCAAGTTCCCAGGCTTTTGCTATCATATCGAGTGTCTTTTCGGGCGGCAGCTCTTTGATAGTCTTCTTTGTGGTCTTATCCACGATCTTGATAGTGATACGGTTTGTATCCTCGTGGATGCCAAAGACTGCCTCAGAGTTGTTGAACATCTTCTTGTTCATCTCGCTGATAGCTTCCTTGACGCGCTTATTCTCCGCATCAATCTGTTCCTTGGTTCTTTCCTGCCTCGTAGGAGTAAAGCTGAATCCATTGTCTTCACTCTGCTGGGTGTCGGGTTTTGACTGAGAAACACTCTGACTAGGCTGTGTTCCCACAGTCAGATCGGGGCGTTCCTGTCCCTGTGCACCGGTATCAGCGGGCTGTACAGCTCTCTCCTGCTTTTGGATTTCGGGAATCTGTGTTACAGCTCCCACATTGCTAATAGCTTCCATAGCCATCTCTTTCACCTCCTTGTGTCATCTTTAAGCGGCTATCCTTATCCGCACTTCTTTTGTTCAAGCTATGCATAGTTACGCATAGTTGTAGTCTCTTCTATCAATTATATCGGATATGGATTACGGATATTTAGCATGTTATGAAAATTTAATAAAATGTTTATCCTAAGTAAATATTTGATGGTATAAAAAAGAGCTTCGGGCGTTCCCCAAAGCTCCTGTAAGCAATTTATTATTTAGTTTATTTAAGAAGATCGGCAAGTGCGGAGATTCCATCCACATTGGTAGCTGCCTCATTCTCAGCCTGAATCTGGAGATAAACCTCCTTACGATAGATCGGGACCTCCTTCGGTGCGGCAATTCCGATTTTAACCTGGTCTCCCCTGATATCCAGTATAGTGATCTCTATATTGTTATTAACGATGATTGACTCGTTCTTCTTTCTAGATAATGCTAACATATTCACCCTCTTTTCTTATTTTTCTACCTTTTCCCCTCGCAGATAAAATGTCTTATTTTCCGGCCTGTTCTTTCTGCTTCTGTAGATAATCATATATAGGGTATTTTACAGGGTAATCATCATCGTCAATAATTACCTGAGCAGCAACGCAGCTGTCTGAATTGATAATAATAGGTCCCTTTAAATTAACTGTCATCTTGGTAAGATCCTGCGGTACTGTAACAGTTACAAGTACAAGCATATCCTCATCAGCCATGGGAAGAAGATCCTGAATTACATCCTCTCCTACTACCGGATTAAAATCAGGCTTTACATAAAGCGGATCCATAACAGGCATGGCAAATACCGGATCGTCCAATGACTGAAGCCATCTGATGGCATTGGAATCCTTGTCCTTATCATGCATAAGAGCAAACTGAGTCATATCGGGAAAACCGATAATACCCTTCGGAAATGTTATGATTTTGTCGTCTTCAATCTCAATTTCTCCGAAAATCCTGGTTGTTAATTTCATTTTGATACCCCTCCATATCGAAATGTGAGCAGTAAAAACACCTACTATTTATTGTAGTAAAATTAGCGATTTTTAGCAAGGATTAAATATAGTTCATCAGTGAATCCTTGCTGATTTTTCCTGTAGCCATAAGTGCTGCCTGATAGGTCAGCTGAGCGGTTGCAAGCTTGGTTGCAGTCTCTGCAAGATCCGCATCCTCATTATCTGACTGAAGAGTCTTGAAGGTTGTTGTCTGATCCTGAAGTCTTGTATCTATAAGCTCAAGTCTCTTACTTCTTGCACCGTTGTCTGTTACTGCAACGTTCGCTATATCAAGAGCTTTCTGGATACTGGAAATCTTATGCTCAAACTCCTCCTGAATATTCTGTCTTAGATAATCATAGGATTTCTGGCAGGCGTCTATCTCGTTCTGAACTGCCCTTCTCTCCTTTTCATCAGTGAGAGTTTCAAGCTTTTCCTTGAGAGTTTTCATTGTTGTGTTAACGACCTTAATGTTTGATGCCATCTGTGTAAGATCGTAAACATCTCTCTTCATTGTGGTTGTGAAAACTGATGTTGCTGTGGTATTTATTGTGATCTTCTGAGCGTATCCGACATCATACTGGATCTCATGATCACTTGAACCGCCATTGTAAATAACACCGTTACTGTCGACACAGGCGAACAGATTCTGAGGTCTGATATCACCTTCAAGCCATTCCTTTTTATCATAAACAACATCTATGGAATTAGCATTTTTAATAAACGGAAGTGAAGCGAGCTTTTCTTTTAACTGATCATTAAGAAGGACTTCTCCTGTCTTGGCATTAAGATAAACAACAGTGCCTGTATCATCATTAGTAAGATCCTTATATGCTGCATCTATCTCATCTTCTGTTGAAGTGCTATAGATTATATGGCTTGAATCTATTTCCATGGTAGTCTCCTTATATGAGGAATGCATACTACCATTGCCTGTTACCTGGAGAACAGTCTTTACGCGATTACCGTTTTCATCCGGGTCTGTATCCTTAGTAAGTGTATAGGTTCCATCGCCGTTTACAGTCATCATGAATCCGTGATCTGTCTCAACCTTGTACTGCTGCCCGACAGGTCCAAGAAGAGGTGCTGTAACTGATGTATTCTCACCATCTGAGAAAGCAAGTGTAGAAATACTTGTTGAGGACATTGATACTATAGCCTGCTGGATTCCTTCGGGAACATCTACATTGCCATCTCCGTCATCATCTGTGAGAACTCCGTCCTTACTTACTTCAAACTGATAAATATCATAGGTCCTGTTATCTGTTACATTCAGAATGAAGCCTCTCTCGGGATGTCTTTTGCTGGCATATTCTGCTGTGTATGTATAGTCCCCGATTGTAACTGTATATTCGTTGGAAAGAGGAATATATGCCTTCTGTTCCTCACCATCTGCATTAACAAAAGTGAGATAAAAATATGTAAGATCTGTATCTGTTATTGATGATGTTGCGGTCTGAGTGAGATTTTCTCTGAACTTAAGCTGCGCTGTATGTCCGTCACCAACTGTATAATCAAGGTTGTCATAGGAAAGTCTTACTCGTCCCACCTCTATCTGGTGGATGTCATTTTCGGTGTTTGAATTTGTATAAAGTCCCTCGTAAGGAGTTTCAAGAACATTTCCTGCATCCAGATACTGAAGATTCAGTGTTCTTATGGACTTATTGATGTCCTCTGCATTGAACTCATCGTTGATGTCTGAGAAAGTCTCGGTTGTGGGACCGTCATAGGAGAGTGTGGTATCTGTGCGATATCCTGTGAAAATATATCTTCCTGCGAAATCCACATTACCGGTAGAATAATACTCCTTGGAAAGAGCATTCAGCTGGGTGATTATGGTCTCAAGATCGTCCATTGTAAGATCCTTGTTGGCTCCCCTTGTGGCCTGCTGAATGGCATCAGTAAGTACCTCCGTGACTGTTGAAAGTGCATCCTCAGTTACGTCCATCCAGCTCTTTGCATCCTTTGAATTTTTCTGATAATACTGATCAAGCTGAGTGACTGTTGATCTCAGCCTCAAAGACCTTATAGCAATAACAGGATCATCAGAAGGGCGATTTATCTTTTTGCCTGTAGCCATCTGAGTATTTACTTCATCCTCAGCTATCTTGTTATTGTTGATGTTGTAAAGGGAGTTGTTGCTCATGATCTTATTGGTGATTCTCATGGTTTTTCCTCTTGTGCGAATGAATCACGAATCCTTTCCGATCTGTCCGCATAAGCTATTACCTGACGCTCCCTGTCCGGCATTTAGTTATTACTTTATACTCCTGTTTCCAGGATCAGTCTGTCGTAGACTTTTGTAAGAGTGTTAATCATCTTCGAGTTAAGTGTGTATGAATGCTCAAACTGAACAAGTGCTGATGCTTCTTCGTCTGAGTCAACGCCCATAACCGAAAGTCTCTGATTCTGGATAGTATTCTCCAGTGCTGTATAAGTCTCTTCCAGGGTTGTGGAATTACTTGTATTAAGAGCCACATCTCCGAGAACCTTATCAAGGAACTCTCCGCTTGTTGCTCCTCTGAACATCTCTTCTTTTGTAAGGTACTCATACAGATGCTTGATGTTCAGATATTCTGATTCGCCTTCCGTTACATCCATCTTGGTTGCAAGAAGAGAGGCGTTTGCTTTTACTTCTCTTGCTACTACAAAATTACCTGCTGTAATCTCGTAATATCCCTTGTTGTTGGAAAGGGTTGTAAGGGATTCATAGGAAAACTGTGCACTTGAATCCATGTTGCTGGTACCTGTCAGAATGTACTGACCTTCCAGCGAATCAGAGGTATAACCCTTTGTCATAATGTCATTAACACTTGCAGAAAATCTTCTGATCCAGTCGTTCATCTGCTGCATGTAATATGGGATGCCCTGATAATCAAATGCTCCGCCTACCTGCGCAGTCCTTCCTGTGGGAGGAATAGTGGATCTTGTACTCTCAGGTGTCAGCTTGAATGTATAGGTATCTCCGCCGTCATAAGCCCATTCCTCGTAGGAATAGATCTTACTTGCAACCTCCAGCTTACCTGCAGCGGGAAGTGTACACTTATTCATATCCATCAGATCAGGATCCGTTACCTTGATTGTTACTGTTGTAACACCGGTCCGATCATCCTTTATGGCTTTAACAACTTCGCCATTGAAGTAGAAGTTGTTATTACCCTCTCTCATATCGATAAGCCCCTGAAGCTCTCCTCCAATGAGTTTATTGTCGAGATCGAATACGTCAAACTTGGATGTATTATCGCCGTCTTTGTAATTTGATGGTGCCCATTTAATATCATAAAGTCCTACAAGATCACTTTGATTTACATTCTCATTTGCTTCTCTTGCTTCGCATATAAGCTTTCTGTATGCATTTGTATCAAGAAGCTGCTGTCCGCCTGCGATCGTTACGCGAAGTCTTGTCGCACCGGTTTCTCTTTCAGGCTGATTCACGTCTACGACCTTTGTCTCAGACACATCGATTTCTACAATCTTGGAGAGCTTATCAAGAAGCTCATCTCTTTGATCTCTAAGCTCATTTGCTTTTGATCCCTGCATCTCGATGACATTGATCTGTTCGTTAAGTGAACATATCTGAGCTGCGTATGAGTTTATGGTATCGCAGTTCATCTTTATCTCCTGGTTTATATCATTCTGAAGATTCTGAAGAGATGTGGACATATGATTAAAATAATCTGTAATCTGAGCAACTGATGAAACAAAAGTCGCCTTTGATTCTGCGGTTCCGGATGCCTTCATAACATCCTGAAGTGCTGATTCCATTTTAGAGAACAGACTTGAGAATCCTGTAGTTCCATCATCCTTTAAATATTGCTCGGTAAGCTGATTAAAGTAATTTCTCTGGCTTACTCTTCCAAGAAGGGATTCATTATCTCTGTACTTATTGTCATAGAACTCATCTCTGACTCTCTCTATGGCGATGGTATCTACTCCGGCACCTGCTGTTCCGTAGGTGGTAAAAACTCTCAGCGCATCGGATGCCTGCTGATCTACCTTCTGACGGGAATAGCTATCCGTATTTGCATTTGCAATATTATTGGCAGTGGTATTAAGTGCTGCATTAGCTGCTCTTAGTCCCGATGCTGCAATGTTTAATCCAAAAAATGTTGAAGGCATAGACTATTCCTTTCTTAGGAAGTATTTATGAACCAAGTGCTGTTACGACATGCTCAAGCATTTCGCTTACTACATTTATGTATCTGCTGGATGCATTGAATGCGTTTTGGAATTCAATCATGAATTCAAGCTCTTCATCACTTGATACTCCAACGATCTGCTCCCTGGCATTTTCAACTGCATCAACTGTAAGTTCCTGATTTTCTCTTATTCCCTTGTAAACATCACCTGAGTTTGCAACCTGGCTCACCAGCATGTTGTAATATCCAAGGAAATCTGTTTTTGTTGCTACATTTGGATTTATTAAGTAATCGGCCGTTGTGAACGCTTTCTTTAGCTTTTCAACGGTATCATTATCTTCGCTTCCATCCTCTAAAATGAATTTCATGGATGTGGGCTCTTCCAAATACATGGGATTTACGCCCAAGTTGGTGATGATATATCCCTTCCTGTTTTCTCCTGCCAGATGATTTTCATCTATGTCGTAGTTGAGACAATCTTCTTCATTAAGTACTTTGAAAAGATCATAATCTGAAGCGTTGCCTTCCACCTGTCCAAGGTTTACGGGATTACTTCCTGCTTCTTCGTATATCTTATTTATGGCCTGACAGATGTTCTTTACCATCTGATCGAATTCTGCTTCCACATTCATGATCACTGACTGAGCAATGTTCTTGTTGTAGAATGATCCGGTTGAGTCATCTGATATATCATGGTATGTTGCGTGATGATCGCCTCTTGCAAGGAGTGTGGATCTGAGCTTTCCTATATCTGTATTCATGGAAGTTGCAATTGTCTGAGTAAGGTCGTAAACCTTTGCACCTCTTATATCTGTAACTTCCCACTCACCCTTTACTGAGTTGTATTCCTTCTTTGCTGCAAATTCCCAATAGGGAGTATTGTAATTTACAGGGCTTCCGCCTTTGTCAGCGGTAAGTACGTTATCGCATGCCATGTGATTTACATGGTCTGTAGTTACAAACTGAACACCTTCAAACTGTACAAGAACGTTTCCGAAAACATCCTCGTAATAGCTTATGCGGCCCATCTCACCCAGCTTATCGAGAAGAAGATTTCTCTCATCTCTAAGGTCGTTGGCATGTTCCTGATGTCCTGACTCTATCTCAACAATCTGAAGATTCAGATCCTTTATTCTGTCGCCGATCTTGTTAATCTCTTCCACCAGATCAGGAATAGTCTTATCCATGTTGTCCTGATAATTGGTAAGGCCTTCATATACGCTCTGAGCTCTTGTGATGAACTCATTTGCTCTTGTTACCATCATGCTCTGATTTACAGCGGAGGTAGGATCCTTACTAAGCTCCTGTACAGCAACCCACAGATCATTAAGAGATTCTGCAAACTCGTTGCCGTTCATCTCCTGAAGCTGATCTTCAATTTCTTCAAGGGTAGTAACTGAGACATCATAGAATGATTCTCTTCCTGTTTCCTGCCTGTAGCTCTGATCCAGGAAATAGCTTCTGACCTGCTTACAGTTATTGTAAACAACACCAAGGCCTGTCTGTTTCCAGGCGATGACCCTGTGATCCTTCTCGGTGGTAATATAGGGCCTTGTACCCTGTGATACCTGCTGTCTTGTATAACCTTCGGTGTCTATATTCGCCATATTATGCGCTGTGGTATTAAGAGCAGACTGTGATGTCTGTATTCCGGATGCGCCTATGTATAAACTTCCCATTAAAGATGCCATAAAAATACCTCCGACTAATATTTATATCGGAGGTTTTAGAAGTTTCTTTATGCTTTTGTAAATGGTTTTTTGCCTATTTTTCAAGGTTTTTACTTACTGTTTTGCGTCAAAACGCCCTGTCATGGCAACACCTATCCTGTCGCCTCTTGTTCCCGCAAATCTTGTATAATTTGCAGTTTCCGGTGCTCTCCTTGCGGACTGGATGATATTCATCTCATACTGAACCATCTCCAGTGAACTCTGAAGCAGCATCTGATTCTGATCATTTACCCTCTGAACGTTGGTTGCAACTTCCTTAAGCCTGTCTCTTTTTGAAGCCAGAGCTTTCTGTTCATTAGGTCTTGAATTAAGCATTCTGACAAGATCTGTGAGCTTTAGGTCATTACCCTTTTCACCGATCACATCAGCTATGCTGTCCATAGCACTCTCGCGTTCCTTATCAACAGCATTTATGAATGACACAACAACCTGTTCATCCTCTGTGATCTTGGCAAGAGTCTTAAGATCTCTTTGAATGATGATTGGAGTTTTTCTGGATGAAAGTTCCAGAAGCTTTTCATATAGCGCACATTCTCTGTCTAGTACTTCCACTAAATTCTCTAACAAACTGGACACTATAAAGCCCTCCTTTCATCTATCTCAAGGCATAACAAAAGAGCCCGCTTCACCCCTGGAGCTAACCACTTAAGTTAAGCCGGCTCTATTAGTTCTTTATTAAATTGGACATTAGCCAAATGATTCGCTGAGTTTAGCGAGGAGCTTATCTGCAAAATCCTCTCCGCTAACGTCATACGTTCCGTTTTGAATAGCAGCCTTAATAGGTGCCGTTACGTCCTCCCTGACATCCGGAGCTTCTTTCACAGCCTGCTTGGCGATCTGAATATCCTTACCGATTGAAGATATCTTAAGAGTGTCAGAAACACTATTAGTCTTCTCAGTCTTAGCGGTCCTATTCACTTTGCCTGTGCCATAAACCTGTTGAATCTGGCTGTAAGCTTCTATACGCATATTCTTGTCCTCCTTCCTTGGAGAATTTCTTCAGTTCTACTACTTTTATCGGCGTATTCTGATTTTACTTTAGATGTATTTGGAAATTTTTTCAAATTTACTTAAAAAATTTTTCTCCCGCACACAATCTTGTTGATAAAAAAATCATCATACTCTATATTGTAGTATCCTGTAGGAAAACCCAAGGTATTGTACTTTTCTTCCCCACCGATAATAGTATCGGACAGGAATTAAAAAAACTTAACCCCTTTTTCAAAAAAAATTTTATTTTTTTTTTAGATTTTGAATTACAATAGTAGATAATTGTAAAACGATTTAGGAGGTCATATGAGCAAACTAACAAAAGAGGATATATTCAGGATTGTCGATGAAGAGGATGTGGCTTTCATCAGACTTCAATTCTGCGATATCTACGGAACTCCCAAAAATATAGCAATCACTGCGAACCAGCTCGATGCTGCTCTTAATAACGAGTGCTTCTTTGATGGTTCTGCAATAGAAGGTTTTGGTCAGGACCACGATAGTGAACTGTATCTGTATCCGGACCTGGACAGCTTCCAGATATATCCCTGGCGCCCTCAGAGCGGCAAGGTTGCCAGAATGTTCTGCAACGTATACTCCTCTGACAGGAAGCCCTTCGAAGGTGACCCCAGATATATTCTGAAAAAGGTTCTGTCCCGTGCAGAAGATATGGGCCTTTCATTTAAAGCAGATCCTGAGCTGGAATTTTTCCTGTTCGATCTTGATGATGAAGGTCAGCCTACCACCAATACCCATGAGAGAGCAGGCTATTTTGATCTTGCCCCTGCTGATCAGGGCGAAAATGTCCGCCGCGACATCATCATGAACCTTGAAGAGCTTGATTTTAATATAACCTCATCCCATCATGAGATTTCTCCTGCTCAGCACGAAATAGATTTTACTGAGGACAACGCTGAGATAATGGCAGATAAGATCATGACCTTCAAGATGGCTGTAAAAACCATTGCCAAGAGGCACGGTCTGTATGCAACCTTTATGCCAAAGCCCAAGGAAGGGATCAACGGTTCAGGTATGCATATAAATATTCTCTGCGAGGACAATTCCGGAAAGGACGTCTTTGCTGATGGCAGCGAGTTGTCAGGTACAGCAAAGAGCTTCATCGCAGGTATTTTGCAGCATATAAAGGGTATGGCCCTGGTAACCAATCCACTTGTAAATTCATATAAGAGACTTGTTCCGGGATACGACGCACCTGTTTTCATTTCCTGGTCATCATCTTCATCTAACCGCAGTGCCCTTATCAGAGTACATTCTGCAAAGAGTAGCGGTATCCGCATAGAGCTCAGGAACCCTGATGCTACCAGCAATCCCTATCTTGCACTGGCTCTTATCCTGGCTGCAGGTATGGATGGTATTGAGAAAAAGCTCACTCCTCCCGATGAACTTGTAGCAGGACACAGCGAAGGTCTCACAACTCTTCCCGAGACTCTCGGCGAAGCAATTGAAGCATACAGCAATGATTCTTTTGTTAAGAATATTCTTGGAGAGACTGTTTACAGTAAATTCCTTGATTCCAAGAAAAAGGAATGGAAGAATTTCAGAACCTGCGTAACTCAGTGGGAGCTGAAGGAGTATTTAAGAAACCAGTAACTTCGGGAGATTTTAGAGCTTGCAGAACATCATTGTCGCATTTGCATCGCAGACTGATGCCGGAAATTTCAAAAGCATATTGATGCGTGGCGGTTTTGAGCCGGCGTATGTGTGTACCTCCGGTGCCCAGGTCCTCTCTGCTATGGAGAATCTGGGTAGTGGAGTAATTGTGTGCGGCTATCGTCTGGGTGACATGCTCTACAATGAACTTGCAGAAAACATGTCCGAATATTTCAGCATGCTGCTGATCGCAAGCCCTTCCAAAACTGACGAAGCAGTCTTCCCGGAAAACATAATCTATCTGCCCACACCCCTTAAAAAGAACGACCTGATTTCCACCTTAGAGCTCATGGTAGAGGGTGTCACAAAACGCAGAAAAAAGATCAAAGAAAAGCATCGTTTCAGAAGTGCCGAGGACCAAAAAGTCATAGACTCAGCCAAAGCTCTCCTAATGGATCGTCACAAAATGACAGAACCGGAGGCCCATCGTTACCTCCAAAAATGCTCCATGGACTCCGGTACCTCCCTCCTGGAAACCGCCGAAATGATCATCTCCCTTGGATAACTAGCATCTGCGCTTTTTATTATGCAAAAGGTCCATTGTCAGCGATTATATGCGAGCGCTCGTTTTCTTATACCTACTATTGGTTTTGAAAACAAGCGAGCATAACGAGCTGTCAATGGACCATTTTGATAATCTAAAGGCGCAGATGTTCTGCTAACCGCAGCATAGGTCAGCGTCTTGTTTCGCCATCGATGAGGTCAAAGTCGACGCAGTCGATGACGCGGCCGGTCTGGTTGTTTATGACTGCAAAGTGAAGACCTTTACGTTGGATCATACGGTCAGTGTCATCCACGATGATGCCAAAGCTGCCTTCGTCGGAACCGTTCCAACTGCCCTTTACGAGGTAGGTGGTTCCATTGGGTATTGTGCCGGTGATTTCAACGTAATCTTTTGTTACGTGGCTCTCGGAGCTGTCCTTGGAAAGTGCTGCAACTATTGTCATATCTTCACCGGATACTATATCATCGGTGATTCCGATTTCATTAAGTGCTGCAATGTTGTCCTTGGTAAGACGGGCCGTTGCGTTCTTACGAGTAGAAATCAGAACTGTGTAGTTACCGGTTTCAAGGTAGTCTTCGATGGCAGAAAGGTATTCTGCAAAATCTGTCTGCTTGAGATTCATGTCACCCCTTTGAGCAAATACCTGCCATCTTGAACCAAGGGCACTGTTTACATAAATATTGAAATCTGTATCGTCCACATCTATGTCTGCCAAAGACACTTCAGAAACATAAGACCCATCCGGTTGTTTGTCCATATTCAGGACTATCTTCCTTGATGAATCCCCATCCGGAACACAGTTAAGCTCAACACTTGTGATCTGCTCATTTACATTCTGGATATCAGAAACAACAATCCTTACTGTTCCGTCATCTTCAATCGAAATATCTGCAGCTGCTGTAGGATCGCTGTAATTCTGCATGGCGATGTCATATTCATCCATCTCTGCCAGCTCATCCATGAAAGCAGACCTTCTTGAAAGCTCCTCGAACTCATGCTCCATACCATATTTTTCAAGGAGCGTATCCTCAGATGAAAAGAGGTTTGTTCCAAGTCCAAGTCTGTCACCTTCAATCTTTACGCCCATAGCTGCAAGGGTTGTGGGGAACATGTCAAATGTAGTGTACTCTCTTCTCTTGCCTGTCTGCTGTACACTGGCATCTGCATTTAAGTAGCAGGTATATACTCTTCTGACATAATCCTCGTCTATCATGGCGCAGAAATCAGCATCCATTGTGGGATGATCTCCCACAAGAACTACAGTGGTATTTTCATAGAAATCCTGCTCTTTTATCCACTTCACAAATTCAGTTACCTGTCTGCTTGAGCAGGCATAAACATTTGAATACTGATCCTCAAACTCGTTCTCGCAAAGTCTGCACACATAACCATCCTCAAAATGGGTATCCGCAGTAATAATTGTGAGATTGAAGGGGTCATCGCTCTTTGACAATTCCTCAAGTCTCTTTTTAGAAAACTCAAAAAGCTTCTCATCTTCATAGCCCCACCACACGCCGTAGTCCTGAGGAATCCATCCCTGCTCCTTGGCATAGGGGTAATCGCAGATATCATAATTACCATGAGATTTGAAAAACAGCTCTCTTCCGCCAAAGCCCGCTTCCGATCCGCAGACAAATTCATTGTGATAGCCCTCTGCTTCAAGGATATCTCCTATTGCACAAACGCTGGGGAAGAATTTCTCCTGGCTTGACATGCTGTTTGCTTCAATTCGAATCTGCAAAGGAAGGCCTGATGACTGAGCAAATATAGCACCCATAGTCCAGTCAGTCCCGGGCATGGAAAATCCGCCATCAAGAGTTTTATTATCACCGCTGAAGTTCTCATTTTCGTGAGAAAGCTGAGTAAGCTCGGGTATCCGGCTCTTCTCAAAGGATCCGCCGTTTTCTTTATCTGCATCCGTAACCTCTACAGACTCCAGATAAACATAGATAAGATTTCTTTTCTTTACAGGGAATTCCAAGGTCACGTCATTGGGATTCACATAGTTTTCTTCGATGAATTTTGATGCATTTATCTGCTGCTCGATATACTTTGTCATATCAAGCATAACCCAGGTATAAGCAATGGCTGCTATCAAAACCGCTATATCAACCAGGATCAGAATAAGTCTCTTTTTGCCGCCAAATACCTTGTTGCCTGCAAAGCTTATTATCAGATACAGGATAATTCCTGCCACAATCGTAGGAAGCAGAGCCTCCATCAAAAACAGCTTTATCATGGCATGTGATGCACCTGACATCGACATCTTTATATTGAATACAAGCTCATTAACCGTCATGGTGCTCCAGGTATGGAAAAACCACCAGGCAGTAAAAAACAATAAAAACGGTATCGTCATGATAAGCGTTACCGGTATATTTCTAAAAACTAATTTCTTTTTCTTACCCATTAAAAACTCCCAAAAATGATATAATCAAAAGCAGCAATATTATAACATGGAGTGCAAACAAAATCATGAAAAGCTTTATTTTACGCGTGGCAGCATGTTTTTGCATGCTTTCTTTTCTGACAGGCTGCGGAGGCGCAAAAAGAACTGCAAAGGTGGATGCCATGCGAGAATACTTTGCAGAAAACAAATATATTATTCATGCATGCGGCGAGATAGCTGATGAAAACGGCAATCTCTATACCTATACCAATTCAAAGGAAGCCCTGGAAAACAGCTATAATGCGGGGAACCGCATAATTGAGATGGATTTTCATTATACCAGCGATGATCATCTGGTACCGGGCTATGCCTGGGGTGATCTATATAAGGGCGATGAGCAGATGACTCCCGGAGTTGCTCCTTCACTGGCAGATTATCTTGAATGCAAAATTGATGGATGCTTTACTCCCATGACCTTTGAGGATGTGGCAGAATTTATGCGAGCTCACGAAGACCTTCTTATTGTCACTGACACAAAGGAAGAAAACGAGAAATTCTGCAAAATGGTATCCCATGATTACACGGATCTAGAGGACCGCTTTATAATTCAGATCTACCATGCAAAAGAATACGAGCCTGTAATCCGCTCGGGATTTGACCATGTGATCTACACCCTCTACGAAACAGAAGAATCTGAGCGAACTGAAAAAGCCCTTATGGATATCGCAAAAAAGCACCTGGTAGGCTTTACTGTTTACGCAGAGTGGGCTGATGATCCGCAGTTTATGGAAATCCTGAAAAAAACAGACACCCCCATTTATGTTCATACAGTAAATGAGGATGCCGCCATCGCATCATATTTTGATCTTGGAATAAAAGGCATATACACAGACAGAACCGATCTTAGTGAGAATAAAGTTCGGTAACTACAACGGGTGCTGCGGGAATATCTCCCATGGCATCCGTTTTTATTTCCAGTTTGCAGCTATCGCCGCTCATAAAATATCCAAGACATATAACCTTCTGACTTGAAGCATTTCCATAGCCTGATAGGAATTCTCCGTCAAGATAAAGCTCTAAGCTTCTCTCAGTAACCTTATCTCTGGCCATATAAAAATACAGAGCACCATCTTCTTTTGCGGTAATATCAAGACTTACACCATCCTTAGATTTTGCACTTACCACGTCTGCCTCTGCAAAGTTTTCGCAAACATTACCGGTCAGCTTTTCATACAAAATCTTCTGAACCTCAAACGGATTATCTGAATCCGAAGCAGTCTCAACATATTTAATGCATTCCTTCACATTTTTTTCCTCAATATACTTATCAGAAGAAAGCACCTTTTCATTCATAAGGACATTCTGTGCGATAAGCTGCTGCCCTTCTCCAGCCTCAGTACTGCCGTCAGTAATAATATATTTTATTCCAAGAAGTTCATCCGCAAGCCTGGTATTTCCTTTTGTATACTCAGTATAAAGACCGTTATCATTAAAGCCAAGCTTATAAAGCAGAACTCTGTCCTCCACCTTCAAAAGGCTGTTGTAGGTAGATACACTGTTGTATCCAAAATGTATTCCGTCATTGGCTGTTCTACCCGCATAGGTCTCTATCCTGTAGTCGTCATTCCGGCTGTCCGCACCTGTCTTTTCATGTTCATCAATCACATCAAGAGCTGATCTTATTCCTTCTATCTGACTTAGATAATCACCTCTTGATGTTGCATTAACCGACTGATGTCTGTAGATCCATATAAAATTAAGCGAGAGCTCTGCTGCCAAAACAGCTAAGGAAAATACCACAAGACATCTTCTTAATGCAGCTTTGCCCTTACATACAACAGATAAAATTATCGACCCTGAAATGCTGATTATAATTGCAGTGTTTATGACAAGCACCTTAGCAGTGATAAATCTCACAGGAAGCACATACGAAGCAATCAGCAAAATCTCTGCCATAGCGCCACTTATAATTGCTCCTCCAATGGTAATTCCATCCCCATTGCACAGACATACAAATCCAAGTATCAGACAAAAGAATGAAAAGATTACAGAGTATCTGTAAAGGTAGCCGTAAGCATCAGTCCCAAAATGAGCAAGCTTATTAAGTGTATCCGCACAAAAAAACGCCATCGTAATAAGCATAAAAGTAAATGCTGCCATCTTTTTCCTGAAATCTATCCTGATATTCAAAAAGAAAAGAATCACAACAACAAAAACAGCCGTGCCCACATAGATATTTGGAAGCCCGTCCATTATCTCTATACTGTCGTAGCTCATGGAAAAGAGCTTTGAGACAACGCTTAAGGGTGAGATATTTTTACCTGCAGCTTCAGATGATGGCAATATATTCTGAAATGCTGCTGACAGGCCTTTACTGTGATCCTTGTTGCTGCCTCTCAGAGTTAAAACAACAGGGATCAAAAACCAAAGATCAAGTATCACTGACAGCAGTGAATAAAGGGCAACTCGCAAAAAGCTCTTGCCATCAATGAATCTGAATACCAGCAGCAAAATCGTAAAGATCACAAAGAATAACGCCATCATAAAAGCAATGTAATAATTCAGAAAAATCATAACCATCGCACTTATGACATAAAGGACCTTAACTCTCTTTTCATTTCGAAGAAGCTTTAGATAAAGCATAAAAACTAAAGGAAGAATAGCTGCCACGTCAACCCACATGGTATTTGTCATGTTGGATACCATCCAGCCGCTAAAGGCATAAGCTGTACCAAAAACAGCCTTTAATACAGTGCCTGCAGCGCCTTCATCAAAGGAGCTTTCCTCCACGGTTTTGGAGAGATAGTTCATAAGTACTCCCATTGAAAAAGCTGCCACTACCATCTTTGCGCAGATAAGAAGCGTAACCGCAGTGGGAATCATTTTTTCAGATATAAAGATAAAGGGTATTAGAAAAGGACTTGTCAGGTAATATGTCCAGATACCCGTCATGCTACTTCCAAGTCCGCAGTTTTCAGACCACAAAAAGCCGTCCTGACCATGGAAGACGGCTTTGTAATAGGAATAGAAATCAACATATTGCTGTTTCATATCCAGATATAAAAATGTTTTGTCACCAAAAGGAGCTATTCTTTCTATCATGCAAATAGCCATGAACAACGCTGCCGTTAGCAGCGCTGCCACACATCCTGTCATAGCTCCTTTTGAAAAATCATTACGTTTGTTCATCAATATTTATTTCTTTTTACCCTTTATGTATTTAGCAATTTCAGTCCTGATGGGTTTAAGAAGCATCTCATCTACAGGCATATCGCTTCCTGCAGGAAGTGTTTTAAACTTACTGGGAAGTTCGACATTATCGCCCTCGAAGGGATGTATAACTCCTGCTTCATCTCCGCAGATTACTGCTCCGTCACTAAAGGCAGTCAGTTCACCGATCTGCGCATCGGTCATGTTTGCACCTGCAAAACCTGCAAGGCACATACACATTTTTTCACGAACACCGCCATAGCCCTCAGCTGCGTTGTAGACTTTTCCTTCATTTACAATATCGCTGTATTTCTGAACTATTCCTGCGCTCAAAGAAGGATATTTCCTGTCGCTCCTGCCATAAGTTCCAAACGGATTAAGGCTTACATGCTGTCCGTCGCCGTCAGTAACAAGTCTTCCGGGACATACCGCCATGCTGCCAAGAACCTCTCTTGCAAAGCTTATGGTAAGACCTGATAAAGCGCCTTTTAATCCCACAAGTCCTGCTGTCAGCTGATGATTAAATGAGCTGACATTTGAGTTCTCCCTTACAGTTTTTGTAAAACCTGACACGGGATAATCGGAGATTTCTCCGGCAAAGCCCTTCCTGATAACAGAAACGCCGGCTCTGTATAAAGGTGAAATCTGGAAGGGTGCGACTTCCTCGTACTTCTTTATTCCAAGACCTGACGGATCAGGATATTTTACATCCAGATAAACGAAGATTCCATCAGCACCTTTAAGTGCAGGAGAACTTATAAACATAAGGGTATAGTTACCGGGTGCACTTCCAAAGGAATCATGAACTTCCCCTGTTATCCTTACGCCTTCACCTCTTCCTGCAATCTCTACATCCTCAATCTTCTTACACTCAAATTCTTTTACGACACCATTTGACTTAAGGTATGAAGCAAGGAACTGATCATCACCGATTTTCTCATCGCCGTAAAATACTTCACGTACTTTACCCTTGGTGGCACCTGTTCCTGTGATCACTATTCTGAGGTTCCTGCTTCTGCTTTCTACAACATAGGATTCTTTTTCAGTAACCGCATTTGCTACTGCAGCACGTCCTACAGAAGCCGCATCATTCATGGCAGCTATTCTGTCAGCAACAGCCTTGTTCTCATCCTGCTTGGGTTCTTCGGGTTTCTTAAGTTTCCCCTGGGCCTCAAGAAGTCTCTTCATGGCACCTTCTGCATGGAAAACAGGAATCTCTTCAGGCTTTACCTCGATCAAAGGCTTATGAACTTCTTTAGGAAGATCGGATCTGTCAAAGTGATAATAGATCTTATAGGTATTCTGAACCTCCACAAATCTCATCATCACAAAGGCGCTTACAACAAAGCGTCCGTCGAAATCCATAGGGATGGCGGTATAGCTGTCTATCTGACACTCGTCGCATTCAAGCACAAGTGTACCGATCTTGGGACACTGCCCGCTTTCTATAGCAAGCTGGAAGGTCATGGTTTTCTGACCTGCTGTATTCATTATGATAAAGGAATTTCTCTCTTCATCATCTTTTCTTCTGGAGTAAAGATGTTTGCCAATAGCGCTGTTATTAAGCCTTTGACGGCCACTGGTACGCATGGACATCTCTTTTTCGTTGACTGCTTTTCTCTCTGTCTCCTGAATTTCACGTGAAAGCTTATCAGCAGCATCAAATCTCTCTCTTACAGGAGCGGGACTTGCTCCTGAAAAACCTATTCCGGATAAAAGCTTAACTCTTGAAGACAATGTCTCGGATGCCTTATCTGCAGCATATGTTTTGCTGTACATTCTGGCTCTCTCCGCCCTTGTATGGAAAAGTCTTTCATAGGGAAGTTCACCTATAGCTGACAGATCTCCCGCACCTGAAATATCCCCTGCAAAAGAAAATTCAGAAACAGCGGGGTGATCCTTCAAATATCCTGAAGGGGTATTATAAGCCACATAATCAAGCTTCCTTAAATCCTTAAGGAATCCTGCAAGGCCTTCTGTTCCTGTTACAGGTGTAAACAAAGAATGAATGCCAAGGCTCTCCCAAAACGGGCTACTAATATCCTCACTAATAAGAATGAAAAGATCACTCTCAATATCTCCTGACAGCTGTTTTTCTCTAAGCTCCAAAAGAAGATTTTTAAGTGCTCCCGCATCCACAAGATCTGCCGGTGAATATGATGGCATTACCGTGATGGATTCATTGCCATGTCTGTAGGTTGTGGGATTATATTGAACATATGCTGATTTTCTAAGTTCAGGTGCTACTGTGGAAAGTGCATCGGGACCGACACTACTGTTACCAAGAACCACAGTGCCCACCCCTGTTTTTTTCAGAAGGCCGATCTGTGTTGGTGAAAAGATATTTTTATAAGAGCACAGGGTATCGGATGTATCCCCCAAAATATTGTTTGCTCCCTTGACCGCTACCTTTAGCTCTTCTCCAGTCATGGCAGCCAAAATATCCGCATGACTTCCGGAGATCATAAGCTCATCGCCTCTCTCCCTCAGTCTTGCTTTTACGCCCTCAATCACATCAGGCCCCAGTGATGGAAGAATTCTTCCAAGAGTATATTCATTCTCAAAATCCCATGCTGCACGCACAGGCTGCCCTTCATTATTTGCTTTTCCAAGTATCTCAAGGATACTGCGAATCTGGGCAAGGTCTCTGCCAAATCCGTTATTGTCATTGGAATCACCACGATCAGCGTGGCAGAAATTTACATGAAAATTCAAGCCGATATGAATCCTATGATTCATCCCCATAAGTCAACGTCCCCCAAACAAAATTTTCTTTTCATATTTTACCACAATTCAGAGTATAATATGAACATAGGATGTCGATAAATAATAATATATGCACACTTTTTTACGAGAGCTTTGATGAGGGGGAAACATGAAAAGCTTTGAAAACCTGTGTGACAGGGTTTTGGCTGTAATTAATTCGAACTATCCTGAGCGCACTGATGACTACGAATCCAATATCGATGCGCTTACTTCTGAAATAAAGAATTCCGGTTGGAGTCCTGATGAACTCCTTTCTCTTTCTGACCGGGCTTTTTCCGATGATGTACAGTTACATATTCTTTTTTTGTCTGCGGTTTATCTTAGCACCTCTGATCCTGAATACCTTGTCAGGATTGAGAATATTATGCTAACTGATCCCCTCGATATTAAGCTTACGTCGGCTCTTCTTTTTCAAACAAGATATTATCGTTTTGCCGGCGGAAAAAGAGATGACTACCCTTTCATGAGAAAATTAAACAGGCATCTCTCCGAGAGATTTATCCGCGAGCTTAATGTTTCCATCGACATGATTCCGTACGAGCAGCGCAATCATAACCTTATTTTTGTTGTAACAGGCCAGCTTCTTGGCGAGAGACATGCGCCCTCAAGACTTGTGCTTTCCCTTTGCTGGTATCTGCAAAAATACTTTGGCTATCTTGTTCAGCTCCTTGTTATGGGAGAACCTGTTGATATTAATTCCACCGCTGCTTACTGGGCAGGCGATATAGTCACTCCTAACTATTTTCCTGACTGGGGTGATCAGGTATATCGTTTTCATGATGAGGACATCCATTATTATCAGATTGATTTAAACAGCGCATCACGCGACAAGCAGATTGAAGTTATCGGTGCACTGTATTACAAACAGCCTGAATTCATACTTCAGTTTGGCGGTTTTCCCCGCACAGACCTGTTATGGCGGTCAATGTCCACCTTCATCTCGATTCCTGCAGGAAATAACTATGACATATCTGATGCTCACCTGCTGGTGTCCTATCAGAAAAATCAGGCAGAGGAAGAGGAGGAATTTATACATTCCCAGGGTCAGGAGACTCTTTATATCAATCTTAAGTCCCTGCCTCTTACAGAAAATGCCACGGAAAAAAAGTATTCAAAAGAAGCTTTTGGAATAGACAAAGATTCCTTTGTTATATCCATAATAGGAAATCGTCTTGATGATGAGATCACTGATGAATTCAAAGCTGTTATGAGCAGAATACTTGCAGAAAATGAAAATGTAGCCTTCGTAATAATCGGAATTTACGAGCTTCCACTTCCCGAAGACATCGATACTCACACAGTAAGACTTGGTTACAGAGAAGACTTTGTTCAGACAGTTCGTATCACCGATCTTTTCCTGAATCCCAAAAGATCAGGCGGTGCAGGAGGCGCATTAAGATCACTTATTAACGGAATTCCTGTGATCACACTTCCGGACTGCGACGTAAGTGCTTTTGCAGGTGAGGATTTTATATGTAAAGACTATGAAGAGATGATATCCCTTGCTCATAGGTACATCACAGATAACACCTTTTATAAAGAACAGTCAGACAAAGCCAGGGCATCTCAGAAGAACAAAACTGCAGACGTTGATATCAAAGCAGAACTTCAAAAGCTCATCGACAAAGCAGTCGAGTTAGGGAGAGCACAATGAGTAAAATATTTATCACCAAATCATCCATGCCATCTTATGAAGAATACATCGAAGCCATAAAGCCTCTATGGGATACCCACATGCTCACAAATATGGGTCACTATCACAGAGAGCTTGAAGACAAAATGAGAACATTTTTAGATGTCCCCTTTGTCTCCCTTATGGTGAATGGTCACATGTCCTTGGAGCTCACGCTCCAGTCCTTTGGATTTCCTGAGGGCAGCGAAGTTATTACTACACCCTTCACCTTTATTTCCACGACTCACGCCATCGTAAGAAACAGGCTTGAGCCGGTATTCTGCGATATAAAGCCGGAGGATGGCACAATTGATGAGAGCAAAATTGAAGATCTGATAACAGAAAAAACCGTGGCTATCATGCCTGTGCATGTTTACGGCAACATCTGTAATTATGAAAAAATTGAAGAAATTGCCTATAACTATGGCCTTAAGGTCATTTATGATGCAGCCCACGCCTTTGGTGAAAAAATCATAATGAAGTCTTCTTCCGGAAATAAAGAGGAATCCGTCGGAGTTGGCAATCTCGGTGATGCCTCAATTTTCAGCTTCCATGCCACCAAGGTATTTAATACCATCGAGGGCGGCGCGGCAGTATTCTCCGATCCTGCCCTTTATGAAAAGCTCTACAACCTTAAAAACTTTGGGATTCGCGGCGAGGAGCGGGTTGTAGAGGTTGGAGCAAATGCCAAGATGAATGAGTTCTGCGCAATAATGGGCCTTTGCAATTTAAAGCATATAGATGCCGCTATTGAATCCAGAAGCCAGTGCGCAAAAAGATATGATGATGCATTAAAATCCGTGACCGGCATCAGCTTCCTTAATCAGCGAAAGGATGCCACAAGGAACTATGCTTACTATCCCATAATTCTTGAGGATGACTATGCCATTACCAGAGATATGCTTTACACCAAGCTAAGGGAGAAGGATATTTATACCAGAAAATATTTCCATCCCGTAACCTCCGATCAGAGCTGCTTTAAAAACAAATATAAGAACTGCAGCCTTGATGCAGCAAGAGACCTTTCCAAAAAAGTTCTTGTCCTTCCAATATATGAGGATATGCCTACAGAAAGTCAGGATATGATAATAGACATAATTATGAATCCTGAAAAATAATGCTTGCCATTAATTGCTTCGAGTGTTATATTAGCATACGCTACATTTTTAATACGAGTGTTTACGACTTATTTATATGTAAGTCTTCCTTCCCACTCGCAAAAACCTAAAGGAGACAGAAATGAAAAAGAATGTATTATTTATGACTCAGGCAGCCATTATAGCTGCTATCTATGTTGTGCTTACCATGATGGTAGCAACAGTCAACCTTGCAAGCGGCGCTATTCAGTTCCGTATTTCCGAAGCACTTTGCGTACTTCCATTTTTCACACCTGCTGCAGTTCCGGGCGTTATTATCGGATGTTTTCTGAGCAACGTTCTCACAGGCTGTGCACTTCCCGACATCATATTTGGAACACTTGCTACAGCAATTGCCGCGGTAGCTTCTTACAAGCTTAAGGATCACAGATTCCTTGTGACTCTTCCGCCTGTTGTTTCAAATGCACTTATTATTCCTTTTGTACTTAAGTTTGCGTATGGTCTGGAAGGTACCATTCCTTTCTTTATGGTTACAGTTGCTGCCGGTGAAATTCTTGCATGCGTAATCTGTGGATCAATTCTGATCACAGCACTTATGCCTGTTCGCAAGTATGTTTTCACTCCTTCAGTATCAGAGTAAGTAGAAATTTAATCAAGCAGGAAAACGCAGCGGAATGAATACAAATTCCGCTGCGTTTTTATTCTCAGGATATCTTGGCCATATCTATCTGATGGACCACTCCCGCTTCACCCGTCGATTCCTTTAGAAATACTCCGCTTGATCTAAACTGAGCATTGATCATGAAATCACTTCCCCTGGATGTAAAATCTGTATCTGCTTTTCCAAGATAAATAGCTCCAACGTCTGCCTCCTTTAATGTCAAAAGAGTTTCTTTGCCATTCTCATCATGGCACCATACCCGGAGCTTTTCATAGATCTCATCATTTTCATCAATCCAGTTATTATTGTCCTTATCAAACTCAGACAGCTCTGCAAAACCATCACCGCTCCTTGCACCAAATAGCTCAGTTCCGTTGTTTATGACACCGTCACCATTTCTGTCATAGGCTAGAAATCCGCTTCCGGGGCCAAGCTTTTTTATCTCATCCTCTTCTCCATCAGCATCAAGATCAAAGGTAAAGGACTGATCAGAAATACTTGTAACGCCGCTTCCCACATTTATTACAAGTGGGTCAATTAGCTGTGCCGGCTGCATATGTGTTACTCCTATGGACTCGCAGAACCTGCTTGTCATGGAAACATTTATTCCAAAATGAAGCTCCCTTCCATCCTCTGTCATGGCAATGCCACTAGCCTCAAACGCTGTGTGTTCCTCTTCTATACGAGTGTATGTAGAAGTAGTTACACTCATTAGCTGATATGAACCTGCATTCATTTTGGAGGTTAACTCCTTCATATACTCACTGGTTCTACTGTTTTTACCTTCGCTACCTCCGAATAATATCTGCATAATATTTAGAAGCTTTTCAACGATCTGCCGCCTTAGCTCATCTATCTCCGACACCTTCTTATCTTCCGGAGTGTCGCTCATAACAGCAAATTCTCCTTCCGCATTATAATTGGTAAACAGTACATCCCTGAAATCTGCTACCCCTTCACTTTTGTTACTGATGGAAGTCATCCCTTTCTCCATTCGAAATTCAGAGCGTGACACATATTTTCTCTCTGAAATCAGGTTGATGTTACTACTGGCAATTCTCATAAGCAGCCCTCCATGTTAACACTAAAAAACACAACACTTAACTAAGCTATGCCCATTTTGAGAATTACTTTTTGGAATAAAAAAGAAACCGGGCATAACTATTTAAGCTCTGCCCAGCTTCTAGTTCTTATATCGTCATTTATCTCGTATTTTATTAGCGTTGTGGTATAATATTTCTATGAAACTCAGTGACGTAATGAAGGGCTCCAAAATAAAAATTCACGCTAGTATTAACGGGCATGGGATTCTTCTCATAACCAAGGCTGCCATCGGTGTTCGAGACGGCCTTTTAGTTGAGTCCTTAACTTATTTCGATCACGATCTCACATTCCGTGAGCCCTGCAAAATTGTTGCAGTCAACAAAAGAGACGGCAGAAGCTATCAATTTGAATCTCAGAGCATTGGTCCTGTAGAAACCAAATATGGAAAATTTCATCTTATAAGATGTCCCGAAGATGGCATCGTGATGAACAGAAGACAGGCTGAGCGCTATGATATTGATAAGCTCGGTGTTATTCGCATAGGTAATAAAGGCGATATCAGAAATGCCCTTGTCTATGACATTTCAATGAAGGGTATTGCTTTTATTCTGGACAACGACGCTATCTGCAAGGTTGGAGATCACATCACCGCATCCTTCAGATATGATCCCAATTACTTCCACTTCTATGCCTGTGAAGCCACCGTTGTAAGAGTTTTCACCATTGAAAATCAGTTGGCCATCGGATGTACCCTTGATTCTATGGGTGCAGATCTCGTTACCCTTATTTCAAATAAGAAAAAAGAGAAGGCCGGTATCAAGATAAATGATATTCTGAACATCTCAGAATCATCAGATTCAGCCATTGCATCTGGCGATAAGATACCTGTAAATTACGTACCTCCGACTCAGAATTCATCCGCAGCCAAAGCGGCTTCTTCAGCGCCTTTACCGGCACCTGCCAAGGCTCCTGCTACGCCTGCTGCCCATGAAGAAGACGGAACTGCCATGAACCTGTTTGAACAGCTGCTGTCTCCTGATGCCGCAGCGGATCTTATTCCCGAGCGCAAAGAGTCCGATATTATGAAATCAAGAGCTGAGCGTGTTGCGGATATTGCTGATATTCCTGAGCTTGAAGGTATACGGGAAGGCAGAGCTCCGATTCCTTCATCCAAAGCAGAACACCCTACAGCTTCACCTATAGAGCAGCTGGTAGACTTGAATGACCTTGCTGAGCTGCAGTCCATAGAAGACAGGACTCCCGCAAAACAAAAAGCAGCTCAGAAACCGGCTCCTGCGCCCGCAAAAAAACAGGCAAGCTCTTACGATCCTGCCCGTTCTCTTGCAAATGCAGCTAATGCCGATAATGCCAAGGTTCATCTTAAAAACGCAGCCTCTTCTGATTTTGATGGATACTTCAACCAGAAGGGTAATGCCGTTGATGAAAGCCTCTTCATTAAAGGTAAAAAGGAAGATGGCTTCCTGACTCCCGAGCAGATAGCTGATATCATCGATCTCGAGAGAATAAATAAAAGTGATTTTTAAGCCATTGCCGGTGGCATTCCATCGGTAGATGTAATGAAGAACTGCTCTACACGAATGCCTGCTGACATAGCATAATACCTCAGGGTATGCCTTCCGTTTCGAAGCTTCACGTCCACAAGCGGTACCCAGCGCCAGATATTTTCAGCAGAGAATCTCCAGATTCCCTGGCCGCCATAGAGATCCTGCTCTGAGTAGATCTTGTCATCAATGCCGATTGTGAAGTGCGATTTTGCAGCATCCCACATAAGAACCCTTGCCCAGATGCGATAGGTTCCTCCCCTTGCTTCAAAAACATAATGAAGTGAAGGGGCTTTTTTTATGGCACTTGTTCCGCCCCATTTAGTCTTGTGGAAATTCTCAAGCCCGGCTTCATCTCTTATGTACATAGCAAGACCTGTCTCTCCGTGAGATGGTGCGTTGCAGTAATCCCAAAGATCAGTCTCGGTATAAGCAGCTCTTGAGTTGCAAAGAGCAGATGCCGCTTCAATAAGTAATCTTCCATCCTTCTCCTGCATAGGATGAAGGCCCTGTGCCAGAATCTCAGAAGCAGGAATCGGAGTTCCATAGTGGCTAAGGAACTCCATGTGCTCTCCTATTCCGTCGCCCTTCTGTTTCCTGAGAGCATAATATACAGGTCTCGGCGGAAGTTCGTAAGCTTCCTTACCATAGAAATCCCATGAAAATCCCGCAGCATCAAAGGAAAGCGGAAGTCGCAGATCACCGCCGCGGATTCCTAAAGTATTCTCTCTTCTTTCCTTGGTGTAAATAACAAATCTCGAGAATGCAAAATACTTATCCACTGCGTGGAATATGATTCTGTGGGCACCGGCTTTAATGTTAGGAAGACGCAGATAAAGCTTATCTACGTTGTTTCTCACATTGTTTTTCCAGTCACCCTTATACTCATCTATGGATTCAGATTCGATCATCTCTGCAGGGTTTTCATCCACGGATACACCTATCCTGATTCTGCCCATTGCATTAAGAGACGGGAATCTGTGCAGCTCTAACAGGAAAGCGCCTTCACTTGTCACCGTAACTTCATAGGTAAGTGTCGCCCTTTCCATTCTGGCTTCAACCAAAGATCCTCTGTTTCTTCCAAGATTCGGAATACGTATCCAGGCACCAGAAAGGTCTCTGACCATGTCTGCCTCAATACGAAGCATTCCGTCATCTTCCATGTGAGGCGGGAAAACAATATTGTTTTGTCCGAGAAGAGTGATGCCTCTGAAAAGTTTGATCTCAACAGGAATCACACAGCTTTCACCTGTCATGAGAGCCATGATATGTATTTCATCCTTGATGGAAACAATCTTATCCTCAGGCTTAACGTCTCCTCTTTCGGACATCTGTGCGATCATCTCAGGCACAGACTCCCAGTCTACCTCCAGAAGGATTCTCTCTTCGCCTTTTATTCTGATATCGCCGTGGCCTTCAAAGCCCACGATACTATCCTCAGCAATCCTGAGCCATCCCGGCAGATCAACCGTTACCACGATCTCATTTTCTCCGGCATTGGCTATTTCAAACCACTTCTCAACAGGCTTTACAAAGGTAATGCCGCTGTCATCATTCTGACAGGTGATTATTAGATGATCCGGTGCCTTCTCAAGAGGCGGCTTACATGCCGGATACATGGCGGTTCTTGGCGGCGGAAAATCTTCAGGTGTAAGGATTCCGTCCCATTTGCCATTTGCCATAACATGGTTGTAGAAATACAACATACCCCTTCTTGCATGATCAAAGGACAGGGCTTTTTCAGTGTAATCAGCGGCACTGTGGGTTTTACCCTGTTTCATGCAGAGGTTACTTCTATCCGCATAATAATACATTGTATAGGTATAATATGCGGCATGAATTTTCATAAGTATTAACTGGAAAAACGCATCCTTTTCATTATCGGGTAGAGAGTGATAGATACGATTTCCGGTTTTGAACATGTATTCATAGCGATGGATTCTGCTAACCGCCTCATCGGTATATGCAGTCTGCGAGAAAGCATCCACATCCATCTGCTCTACTTTGCGTACATTTGTAAGCTGATCAAACTCAACCAGGAGCGGTGCCAGCTTTTTGCCATGCCTTCCACTGAAGGTCTCGTCTATCCACTGGGCAAGAAACTGTATTTCATCGCCACAGATAGTATTTTCTTTTCCTATATCCCATGCAAGCTGAGCATAGTAAGTAATTTGCTGTTCAAGAGGTTTTATGGCACCAAAATTTGTCACCCAAAGCTTACGTATTCCCTCTTCATAAGCTTTTTTCAGCTCATTTCGGGTCTGTGCAAGAGGCACTGAACAAATGAAAAGATAAGACTGTCCGGGCGGTGCCCAATAGGAATTGTGGTAATAGATACCATTGCCGCCGGGGCGTCTCTTTTCCTCCTCATTGGGATATCTTCTGACATGTCCGTAATTATCGTTTACCCATATAAGGGTATAGTCATCTGGAACATGCAGACCATTGTCGTAAAGCTCCAGAACTTCCTTATAGGGCACAAATATCCTCATGGGCTTATAGTCCAGTGTGGTGTCCAAAATCTCCTGCTGGATCTCCATTACCTCTTCAAGGAGCTCCATCTTGCCTCTTATAAGGTCATCACCCTGAAGCCCGGAAAGGGCCATGGTCTCAAAGCCTGAATCATGTATTCCGCGCATTCCAAGGGTATAGGTAACTTCGTAATCCTTGTTCTGTTCAACACTCTCACGCCAGTATTCAATTATGGCATCACGGCTCTTATCTGATGCAGTAATATCATATCTGACATCATTGTAACCCTTTTTCTCAAGCCAGGGTCTCCATTCCTTATTGTTACTGCGCATAAGCATATCGCAATGGGATGATCCCACAACAATACCCATCATATTTGCCAGAGCGCCATTTTGTTTGTCTGCATTAAAAGAATTCACATGCATGGCAGGCCAGATATAGTTAAGCCTCAGCCTTAGCATGAGTTCAAATATTTTCTCATAGGTTCTTACGCCAATGGTGGTCTCCCCCATGTAACGCTGAACCCACTGTTCAAGTTCTTCCTCGTCGTTTATGAAAATCCCTCGATACTCGATACTGGGATGATCAGAAACATGATAATCATCCGGAAGTACCACTTCCGTCTTAGGTCTTATGGGAACATCAGCCATGAAATACCAGGGCGATACTCCCAGTATGGTTCTGCAAAATTCATAGATACCATAAATAGTTCCGCGCTTGTCTGATCCGGCAATGACCAGCATTCCGCGCCTGTCGCGTATTACATACGCTTCCTTTCGTCTTCTTCCGGACGTGCTGAAAAGACCTGTAAGATCTTCCTCTTCAAGGTCATCACACACTCCGACAGTTCCTACCAGTACTCGCTGGCAGTCTGGATCTGCAGCTTCAGTATTAATTTGTAGCACACGTTTGAAGTCCCGGATCAGATTCGATACCGCAATTTTGACTGCTTCCGATTCTCGCTCGCTGATTGTCACCACAACCGATGAGTACTGCCTGATTGTTATCCCCATTTTTCTCCCCCTCGTGAGATTTTTAGTCAAGCATATAATCTATTTTACCAATTTTTTATAATTATGTGCTATAGCAATTTTACGAAATTTTTATAATTAATTGTATAAAATGCCAATGAATGAATAAAGCGAAATAAATGCTTGTCTTAGCAGTATATTTGTTGCAAAATAAAGATTGTACCGATAGTGATGTATTTTCATATCAGAAAATGGGCTTAAATATGCAGAATTACAACTTACTGGACAGGTTCATTCAGGCGCTGTCAGCAACTGAGAACACTGTTGGTTCCGCACAGGAAGCATTTTATGAGATTGCTCCTGCCTACAGCATTACTCGAATAACATTGGATATGAATATTCCTGAAACGCGCCAGTCTCCCACAGGAGAGGTGCGTCATTTATCTGTGTATGAGGGAGAGATTTCCGATGACACCGAAGCCGAAATAGTATGGCTTGAGGAATCATACAGAACCTTTGAAAATGGCATAATCACTGCCAAGGTTTATGCTCCCATAAGTACTAACTGGAGCCCGGAAGATCGGCAGATTCTTCTGTCGATTATGAAAGTATTTCTGATTCATATAGGTCGCTGCAGACTGGTCGAGCTTGTACAGAGAAGCGTTCTGACTCAGTATCTAACAGGTCTCCCCAACTCAGGAGGATTCCTGTCCTTTGCCACTCAAAAAATGTTGGCAGGTGAACTCAAAAAATACAACTCCTACTATTTCAATCTTAGAGGCTTTGGCCTTATAAACAGACGTTATGGACCTGAAGAAACTGATAATATCATTGTCAGATATTCGAGGATCCTTTTGGAATTCACGTCTGAAGATGAACTGATAGGTCACCTTGGCGGCGATAATTTCGTTGCACTTATAAGAAAAGAAAAAACAGAAGCCTTTCTCAATCTTTTGCAGAAAACAGAGACCTTCGGAATTAAGGACGGCGCAAAGGTGCCCATCACCATAAGTGCTGTTGCGGGCGTTTTTGATATCGATGATTCCGTAAAAAATCCCGGTCAGGTAATCGGCAGAAGCTCCATTGCCTGCAGCGTTGCCAGGTCCTTATCAAATGAGCCCTTCCTCTTCGTAACAAAAGAAATGAGCACCAGGGTTTACCGTGAAAAACAGATTGAAGATCGTTTTGAAGAAGGACTTCAGCAGAAGGAATTCAAGGTTTACTATCAGCCCAAGGTAAACACTCAGACTGGCGAGCTTGTTGGCGCAGAAGCCCTCTCCCGCTGGCTGTGTAAGGGCGAATATGTTTATCCTGCAGAATTCGTACCTGTGCTTGAGCGAAACAGCTATTCAATCGGTCTCGATATATATGTCATGGAAGATGTATGTCGTACCTTGAGAGAATGGATTGATCATGGAATGGAGCCCGTTCCCATATCTGTTAACTTTTCAAGGAGCGATCTGACAGACGATCAGCTGGCTGATCAGATCCTTAAGATTATTCATAAGTATGATATCGATCTTGATTACATACAGATAGAGGTTACAGAAACTGCTACCTCCAAGGAAAAGAGCCTTATTACCGATTTCCTTCACAAGCTTAAGGGCATGCACATTGCAAGCTCCATTGATGATTTTGGTACCGGTTATTCATCCCTTGGAATTCTAAGGGATCTGCCTGTAAATACCATAAAAATAGACAAATCCTTTATCGATGCTGAGGTACTCACATCCAGGGATGAAACCATTCTTAAGAATATTATCAGAATGGCACAGGAGCTTGATATTGAGGTTATTACCGAGGGTGTAGAGAGAAAAGATCAGATCGACCTGCTTCATAAAGTAGGCTGCGATCTGGTACAGGGCTTCTACTTTGATAAGCCCCTTGAGAAAGCAGAATTTGAAGATCGATTAAAGACAAAA
The DNA here is from genome assembly GCF_000424165.1 of Butyrivibrio sp. AE3006. Taxonomy (NCBI): domain Bacteria; kingdom Bacillati; phylum Bacillota; class Clostridia; order Lachnospirales; family Lachnospiraceae; genus Butyrivibrio; species Butyrivibrio sp. AE3006. The sequence goes on from NZ_KE384145.1 coordinate 146,799, forward strand.
AAATATGAAGTATAAAAAATTTGCGGCATTATTTCAATGCCGCAAAAATTATGCTTACAACTATTTGAAGAATCACAAATCTGATAACAACCTGTGTATCTGACCATTCCATGTTTTTACGAACATGATCATGGATAGGTGTGCGAAGGTTAGTCATAATGTGAATTTTACAAAAACGAATCAGTGACACCTTGATAAGTCCAAGTCCTCCGTCAACTATCAGGACAATTGACAGAATAATATATGCAAAGGGATGCGCTGACTTCATGGCAAGTATCGCAATAAAGAATCCAAGGGCTCTTGAACCGGCATCTCCCATGAGCATGCTGCTGGGTGAACAGTTGAAATACAGATATGCCAAAAGTACTGCGCATAGTATCTGACCAGCAGTCGCCATACTTCCAAGTGTTTCAGAAAACAGTATCGCAAATGACATCACAGTAATAACTACAAGCGATCCGCAAAGACCGTCAACTCCATCGGAACAGTTAGTTACATTTACCGCTATCCATATAAGAGCTACACCCAAAATGAAATAAATCACGTAAGGAATTTTGAACTGAAGTGTGAAAAAGGATACTTCAGTTCCGTTATATTTAAGGAATGTAACCATGGTCAAAACTGAAATGACAAGGTCAATAAGACCTTTCTTATACTCATTCCATGGTTTTTCAGCTGCATCATCCAAATATCCGCTAAGCATCATCAAAAACAGAAATATCAGATACAGTATGTACTCAAAGGAAAGCGGAAGGAATAATAAGGATGCTATGATAAAGTCGATAACAAACACTATGCCAACGCCACGAAGTTTCCCCTTGGAAAGTGCTCCGTTAATGGCAAACGCCCTTCCCTGATCCTGCGGAAGAAAGCCAAATCTCATATTCAGTGTAATGAAAGTCAGCAAAAATGCCACTGCCATAGCTATGGCTGAGGTTTGAAGCGGCGTAAAATAACCAAATAAAATATCATATAACATAAACAAACTCCTTTAAATTTATAATAATATGTTATAATTTTACTCATGTTTACTGATTATAATAACGAAGGAATTAAATAATGGCAACTTTTTCAAATAAACTAAAGGACCTTTTTTCACCATATATCCATCCCTCAATAAGAGAGAGTATCTATCATATAAATTTGCAGGCCACCAAAATATTCGCTCTTTTCATGTCTATTCTCGAGTCCGCAATTTTTTTATTTATGATTTTCTTTGAAAAGGAAATCTTTGGCGAGCCTTTTGTGCTTCTGATGTGCTTATATGCGATTTTCTCAAGCCTATTTTTTCTGTTTATAACTAACTATGCTCTAAGAAAATCACATAAGCCCTATAGCAGATACAGATTTATTTACATAGCCTACTACTTCTCTATTCTGGCATTTGGTATGTTTACTTCTTTTTATCATTATTCGCACGGTAAGCAGATGCTGGCTTTCTTTGCTACAGAATTCTGTGTTGCAAGCTTTCTTATTTTGCCGCCCTGGTGTTCTATTTTGCTGATCCTGGGCTCATATATTGGTTTTTATGGCATTTTGTTTGCTTATGACGGCGCACCTACCGTGAATCTGATCAATTATACTGTATTGGCTTTTCTGACTACAGCAGGCTCTGTCCGCAAATATCGCACTCAGGCTACTGAGCTTGAGCGAATACATCGTATTGAGACCATGAATGAGATGATGCAGAATCTCCCGGTTCATGATGCCACCACCAATTTAAAGAGCAGATATGCTCTTCGTGATGATTTTACTTCATATCAGAATCATCCCATTATCGTCATCATGCTTGATATCGATGACTTCAACTCAATCAATGAAGCTTACGGAACAAAAACCGGCAACGAGGTTCTCAGCAATATTGGCGAACTTATAAGCAATCATCTCACAGAGAATGCTGCTTACAGATATGGAGATGACTCATTCCTGATCATTTTGCAGGATGTTGATGTGGATGTTGCCATGCAAAAACTCTCCAGATTTGAGAGGAGTCTTGCTACGCTTAAGGTTCCGGGATCAGAAACAATAGTTCACTGCAACAGCGGATATTCTCATGGAACTCCCAGAGATGAAGAGGACTTAAGACTCCTTATAGATGCTGCCGCAGTAAAGAGAAGAGAGTTTTTATAAAAGGCATATAAATTAGAATTCTTGCGCAAATTTGAATTTATACTTTTGTCATAATGCCTTTTCTGTTAAAATGGTAAAGGCGTTTTCTTGCGCCGCATAATAAGGAGGATTATATTATGAAGTTAAATAAGAGATTTATGAGCATAGTTCTTACTTCAGTTATGCTCACAGCTGCTGTTGGATGCGGCAAATCTACTGAAACAGAAGATTCTTCAGAAGGCCTTTCATGGGAGTCAATCGAGGATAACACATCAAATGATGCATCTTCAGAAGAAAGTGTCGAAGAGGAAGTAGTTACCGAAGAAGAGCCTGTAGTATCTGCTGAAGTTCCTGCCGGAATGTATCTCAGCGAGCTCACAGGTGAGCCTATAGACGAAGCACTTAAAGATCAGCGTCCTATCGCTGTTATGGTTGATAACGAATCAATCGCTCTTCCCCACTATGGAACATCTGAAGCAGATGTTGTATATGAGATGATGAACAGTACACAGAACGGTCGTATCACACGTCTCATGTGCCTTGTAAAGGATTGGGGTACAATCAAGCAGATGGGTTCAATCAGAAGTACAAGACCTACAAACATTATTCTTGCAGCTGAGTGGAATGCAGTTCTTTGCCACGATGGCGGTCCTGCAGTTCATATCAATCCTTACCTTGCAAAGGAATGGGGAACTAACCACTTCTCAGGTACATTCTCTCGTGTAGATAACGGTAAGAGCCGTGAGTATACAGAGTACATCCTTCCCGGAGATCTTGAGAACAACTTCTCCAGCAGCGGATTCTCTACTACATACAATGAGTTCACACCCGACGGAGTTAAGGATAATCACTTCAACTTCACAACATGGGGTAACGAAATCAATCTTGAGAACAAGGGCTATGCTAAGTGTCTCGATGCTACAACAATTGACATCGCTTCATTTACACACAACACTTCAAAGCTTGTTTACAACGAGTCAACTAAAGAATATGAGTATTATGAATATGGCAAGCAGCACCTTGATGCTGAGGACAGCGCTCCTCTTTCATTCAAGAATGTAATTCTTCAGAAGTGCACATTCAACCAGCTTGATGATCACGGTTATCTGATCTACAACTGTATCGATATCAACCAGCCCGGTTATTACTGCACAAACGGTAAGGCTACTGATATCGTATGGACAAAGGTTGGTGAGCTTAACAAGACTCAGTACTACGATTCACAGGCTAACGAGCTTGAGATCAACACAGGTAAGACCTACATCGCTCTCGTACCTGCTGATACATGGGACACACTTGTAATCGAATAATTACAAATCATACCAGATATATAAAACCTCCGATGAATCACCATCGGAGGTTTTAATTATTTAATCATCTCTTTGAACTTATCAGGAGACACGGGCCGCGAGAAGTAATATCCCTGAATCATATCACAGCCTATTCCTTTGACGTACTCGTACTGGCCTTCTGTTTCAACGCCCTCTACCACAATGGGCATATCCAGCTTATTTGCCATCTCTACGATGGTATTGATAACAATCTTGCCTTTATCAGAGCTCTCGATTCCATCCATGAAACGCATATCAGCCTTAAGAACATCCACATGAGCATCCTTGAAGGTGTTAAAGCTTGAGTATCCGGAGCCAAAGTCATCCATAAGAATTCTAAAACCCACTTCCTTAAGCACTTCGATGGTGTTAAAGAAACGCTGATTGTCTGCCACGAATGCACTCTCAGTAATCTCCAGCTTTATATCAAGGGGCGACAGGTGATATTTCTTGATAAGGTCTACGATTATCTCATAGAGGTTATCCATCTGAAGATCTCTTCTTGAAATATTTACTGATACCGGAGGCACCAGAATTCCTTCTTTTCTCCACTCAGAAATATATTTGCACACCTGCTCCCACACGTAAACATCAAGCTTATTGATAAATCCGTTTTTCTCAAATATGGGAATGAAGTCTCCGGGGCTGATGAGTCCGTACTGCTTATCCTTCCATCTGACCAAAGCCTCTGCGCTGCATATTTTTTTGGTATTGGCATCATAGATTGGCTGAAAATATGGAACAAATGCTTCCTCATGGATAGCTCTCTCACAATTGTGAAGCATGTATGCCTGCATCTCAAAAGCATGATCCTGACTCATATCATAAACACATTCATGCTTGTCATAGTCATACCTGATAGACTGCATCGCAAATCTGGCTCTGTCGCACATAAGGATAGGATTCATGGTCCTGTCTTTTATCTTATAAACACCAGAGTATAACGAAAGATTGTAATCCATGTCCTCGCCCGGATACATTTCATCCAGCGACAGGATTCCCTGAAGCATCCAATATGTGCCCTCCGGGAAAAGACCTACAAAATTATCTTCGCCTAAATATCCAAGCTCAACTTCCCAGGAAAAGCTCTTTCTCATAGCGGCTGCAACTCTTATGAGGATATCATCACCTCGTTCAAAGCCGAACCTTTCATTAACATCCTGAAAATTTCTGATATCAAGAACACAAAGCTGGTAGTTTGTATCGGGATTAAGTGCCAGATCCTCCTCTACTGCTCTGAAGAATGCTTCTGACTTATAGATACCTATCTTGGGATCAGTGGGATTATCCACGATATACAACATTATCAGGTTGAAGGTTACAAAGGTAGCAAATACCGCTCCCATGAATTTAAAATCTGATATTTTGTAATTCAGCGCCGTTATGCAAAATACAAGCACCACTATCGCTGCTATTGTGGAAGAAGCAAGTACACCCAGTCTCCTTCTGTGTCTGATTACCAGATAAGCAATCGTAACAACATAGCCAAGCAGAATAACTGTGGAAATAAAAATAAATGTCAGTTTTTCAAGTGTGATCTGCCCCCTGACTTCAGGATAATATGCCACATGATTAATAGGATTTATAACCAGCAAGAAAATCATTTGCAATACGCAGGGGAATATAGAAAGCAATGGACTTTTTTCTTTAGCACGAACAAGACCTATGGTAATCTTCATAGCAAACAGGAGATACGATGTCAGTGCAAGAGTAAAAGCAGATATATTAAAAACATATATCTTATCTTCGCTTAACGATACGAATCTCGAAACAAAATCACTTCCCCATACCAGGAGGATATATAAGATTGTTACAATGATTTCCAGATCTATCCATAGCTTTCCTACACTACGGCTTATACTTCTCGCCCTTATTGCAAGAATACCTATGGTCAGGATTCCAAAACTTAGCAGTGTAATCATGGACAATCTCCCACTTTCATATATACCCATTATACACAAAAAAATCGGCGAACCATTAGTTCACCGATTTTTTCAGATTTTTTTTATATCGTTTTTATTTTTTCGAATTACAGAAATTTGAAAGCGTGAATGATAGGCAGTTCCTTAGCCTTACCATTGCATGCATTTACAAAACCGATAATCTGTACAACGAAAAGAACAATTCCGAATACACCCGCTACGATAGGAACAATGATTGTCCAGCAAAGAACAAGTGCAACGATTGCAACAAGTGACTCAAGAACTAAGAGTCTTAAAACCTCACGAAGGTGGAATCCAACAAACTTAGAATCTCTTGCAGCAAGTAATGCAATGAGCATACCTGCCCAGCTAAGAACATAAATAGCGATAGCAAGAATCTTATTCTCTGCGATATCAGCAGGATCCATCTCTGCTGTGTGATCTGAAGGATCTACAACATATACAGGCTGATAGCCGGGTGCTGCAGCGTAAGGCTGTGTTGGCTGCTGCATATTAGGTGCCGCGCTGGGTGCCGGATTAGGTGTTGCATTAGCTGCTCCTACCGGTGTTCCACACTTAGGGCATACCTGAGCATCCTCTTCTAAGCTCTCTCCACAATTTGTACAAAACTTCATACCATACACCTCCCAAATGTATTTTTATTACTTTTTTGCATCCCTATAATAATACACGATTTTACGCAAATATGCTATATTAAAGATATGTCGGACTCAAATATTATTGTATCGTTAAAAAATGTCACACGTTCGTTTAAGTCCGGTGACAACAGACTTGAAGCCCTGAAGAATATAAGCCTTGAGATTTATGAAAAAGAGTTTGTAGTGATACTTGGTGAAAGTGGATGTGGCAAGACTACCATTCTGAACATCATTGGAGGCATGGATCACATGTCAGATGGAAGCCTTTTTATCGATGGAAAAGATTACTCCAATCCAACTAATCAGGAACTCACTGCCTACAGACGTAATTTCATTGGTTTTGTTTTTCAGGATTATCATCTGATGCCTAATTTAACCGCTAAAGAGAATGTTGATTTCATTGCAGAACTCCTGCCTGACTCCATGGATTCAGACGAAGCCTTGAAGCTAGTAGGCCTTACCGACAGAGCAGATAACTATCCATCACAGCTCAGTGGCGGTCAGCAGCAGAGAGTTTCAATTGCAAGAGCAATCGCCAAAAAGCCTCGCCTTATTCTTGCGGATGAACCCACAGCTGCTCTTGATTTTACCACCAGCATTGAGATACTTTCTGTATTTGAGAACATTGTCAAATCTCAGGGCACAACTGTTGTGATGGTCACACATAATAACGAGATAGCTAAAATGGCCAATCGTATTATAAAAATAAAAGACGGTCAGATTGATAGAATAATCACTAACGAGAACATAGCGAAGGCAACTGACCTCTCCTGGTAGCTATAAAGTAGATTTCCACCAAGGCAGCACAGCTTGCATTTTAAGCTTGTACGTGGCCTTTTAAACCGGGTATTTATATGGCTAAAACAGGTCGAAAGGACACTCTTAGGAACATTCGAAAGCAGCTGGTTTCCTGGCTGTCCATAATTATCATCACCTCATTTGCTATCACTGCATATCTGGGGCTTTCTTATTCTGCGTTTTCTATGTCCCGAGAAGGCAAACGCCTCTATGATTCCACAAACTTTCATGACATCCAGATATCTTCCAACTGTCTCTTATCAGAGGATGATCTTGCTGCAATCTCAGGGCTTGACGGAATAAAAGAAATTGAGGGTATTCTAAGGACATCCGTCCGAATCACTCAGGGCACAAAAACAAAATCCGCTTACATCACATCCCTCGGAAGCAATATCGATATCCCCATGCTTCAATCAGGCGCTCTTCCCGTCACAAAGGATGAGTGCGCTATTGAACAAAGCATCGCTGACGACCTGAGTCTGTCTATCGGAGATAAGATCAGTCCACTGGATGCTTATAACGAAAAGCTTCCGGAGCTCTCTGTAGAAACGCTTACAATCACAGGAATTTTTAAACATGCCGAACACATGAGTTATGACTTAGACGAGCCCTATTGCATACTTGTAACCAAAGAAGCCTTTGATGTAGAACGTTTTGACGGATGCTATGCTTTGGCGAATATTGTTCTTGAAAAGCCGTATTATTCCAAAGCCTACGATAAAAGATATTTCTCTCTGGTTTCAAAAAGGTGTGATGCCATAAAAGAACTTTCTGATCTTCGTTCTCAGGCTAGATATGAAGACTACACTCTCTTTCTTGAAGATCAGATTGTGGACAGTGAAAAGGATCTGCAAAACGCCAAGCATGACCTTGCTCTTGCAGGTCGTATGATACCTTCCATGTCAGGCAAAACCGGTCAGGTAATGGCTGATCTTGGAAATATGCTCTCTGTAATAATCTCAAAAGAACCTTCTGAGTACAAAACCGCTCCTGAACAAATATCAGACTATGACAAAGCGCTGATTGAATATAATAATGCGCTTCTAAAACTGGAAGACTCTAAAAAGCGCCTTGATAAGCTGCAAAATCAGGGTGAATGCGACTGGTATGTCTTAGACAGGAATTCAAATATCTCTTACCTGTATCTTAAAAACAACTCCGAAAACCTTAATAAGCTAACATCTACTTTCTCCATATTGTTTGTGATCATTGCAATTATGGTAATTTTTGCATCCCTGTCGAGAATGCTCTACTCTCAGCGCACTCTTATAGGCGCTTCAAAGGCACTTGGGCTTACTAACGCAGAGATATTTTCAAAATACATAATCTTTGGCTTATCAGCCACGGTAATTGGAAATATACTTGGCATTTTAATGTCCGCACTTATCGTGGAATACGTTATTGCCATCGGCTATGATAATCATTTTATTTATGGCCGTTATCCCTGTACCATATCTATCCTGCCAAGTATCATAATATCCGCTCTGGCTATTGCCACCGCATTCCTTGCAATTTACGCCTCCTGTTCAAAGCTTATGAAGCAAACTGCCAAAAAGCTTATGTCCCCACTTGCTCCGGATAGCAAGCGTGAGAGCCTGAAAAACAATAAATTCCTCTCTAAGTTAAGCCTTTACAGCAGAATGATCATTCTGAACATGCAAACCGATATCCTAAGAGTACTGGTGACAATTATCAGTGTTGCCGGATGCTGCGCTTTGATTGTAATCGGTTTTTCCCTTAGGCGCTCTATATCAGGTTCTCTTGACGGTCAGCTTACTGAAATATCTACTTACGACGGAAAGATCACTTATAATGCAAATATTTCAGATTCTATCGAGGAGGAAATCACTAAAGAAATATCTGACAGAAATATAGAATATGTAAATCTATTAGATAAATACGGTAGCCTCCAGATAGATGATATGATGGAATTTACTGAATTTTTCATCACTGATGATATAGTTGCTCTTTCAAAATTCCACAATGTCCTCGATTATTCTACAGGAAGGTCTCTTTTTGATGGTAATTCGCAAGACATATCAAAACTTTCCGATGGAATAATCATAACAAACAGACTATCAGAGCTCTATAATCTATCTGTTGGTGATAATATCGAACTGATTGATGATATGGGAATACCGCACAATACTAAAGTGTCAGGAATAATGAAAAATTACATCGGTCGTTTCGCCATTATTTCAAAATCATTATATGAAAATCTTGTAGACGACAACTTTGCCAACAATACATATCTCATAAGAACCGGAAACTTATCACAGGAAGATTCAATAGATAGCATTATTGCTAATATTTCTGAGCTTCAGGGCTTTGACAATTACTCTCCATCCTCAGAACTAACAGACATGTTCCGTAACGTTATGATAGTATTAAATCTGATTGTATGGCTGCTGATTGTTTTATCAGGAGTTCTTTCAATGTTTGTACTCTTAAACCTCGCAAACATGTATCTGATATCCAAACATTCAGAACTTACGATAATGCGAATCAATGGTTTTACAGTTAAAGAAACCGTTATTTACGCAATAAGGGAGGTCATTCTTACTACTTCCATCGGCATCTTCTTTGGAATCATTTTCGGTGCTGTTATGGTCTATTCCATCATTAGAAAAATGGAACAGGTTCATCTAATGTTTGTACGTACACCGGATATATCTGCATGGATTATCAGTGCACTGATAACAATTGCCTTTTCTGCAGGCATCTATTATATACCCATGTCAAAAATAAAAGACCTGTCATTGACAGACCTTTTCTGAATTTATATGCGGATCTGACTTATCCCAAACCGGCATCATAATATGTCCTAAACAAGCGAAATGGCAGCCATTACAGCTGCCATCTCTTATAGATATTTTTATTTAGAAGTTTTCATATTATTTGTCGTCATATAAGTGACATCTTACAACATGTCCGTTACCCATATCCTTGGCCTTAGGATCCTGCTCCTTACAGATTCCCATGCAATGAGGGCATCTTGTATGGAACTTACATCCCTTAGGCGGATTAGCAGGTGAAGGGATATCTCCCTCAAGGAGTACTCTTTCCTTCTTGATATCGGGATCCGGCATCGGAATAGCACTGAAAAGCGCCTTTGTGTATGGATGAAGCGGATTTGCGAAAATATCCTCTGTCTCACCTGTCTCAACAAGATTACCAAGATACATAACACCTACTGCATCTGAAATATGCTCAACGACAGACAGATCGTGTGAGATAAACAGATATGTAAGATTATTCTTTTCCTGAAGTTCCTTAAGAAGGTTGATGATCTGTGCCTGGATAGAAACGTCAAGCGCTGATACAGGCTCATCACATACAACGAACTCAGGCTTTACAGCCAGTGCTCTTGCAATACAGATACGCTGTCTCTGTCCACCGGAGAACTCATGAGGATAACGATCCTTGTGATACTCCTGAAGACCACACTCCTTCATAACCTCGGTAATATAGTCATCAAACTGTTCCTTGGGAACAAGACCGTGCTCACGTACAGCCTCACCGATAATCTCACCGATAGGAAGACGGGGAGACAGTGAAGAATAGGGATCCTGGAAAATGATTTGCATCTTTGTACGAAGCTCACGAAGCTGCTTCTTATCAAAAGTGCTTATATCCTTACCATTGAAAATGATATCACCTTCAGTTTTCTCAATAAGTCTGAGGATAGTTCTTCCTGTTGTAGACTTACCACAGCCTGACTCTCCAACGAGACCCATTGTGGTTCCACGGGGAATTGAAAAAGTAACATCATCAACTGCCTTTACATTGCCGGTAACACCACCAAAGAACCCTCCCTTAATAGGGAAATACTTTTTGAGGTGCCTTACTTCAAGAATGTTATCTTTTATTTCATTTGTCTTATCACTCATTAGTTTGCACCTCCTTCCTCAGTTTTCTTACCGATAAGCTCCTCACATCTGTAGCAGCTAACCTCATGAGTAGGTGACACCTTGTAAACTCCGGGATATTTGCCGCTGCACTTCTCTACACACATTTCACATCTGTCCTTGAAGTAGCAGTAATCGGGCATATCGATAGGGTTAGGAACATTGCCGGGTATGCTATAAAGCTTGTCAACGTGCTTACCTACAACGGGCTTTGAATTCATAAGTCCGATAGTGTAGGGATGTCTGGGATCCTTAAATATCTCTCTTGCAGTACCTTTTTCAACAACACGGCCTGCATACATAACAACAACATAATCAGCCATCTCTGCTACAACACCAAGGTCGTGAGTGATAAGCATGATTGATGAATTGATCTTGTCCTTAAGGTTTCTAAGAAGGTCAAGTATCTGAGCCTGGATTGTAACGTCCAGCGCTGTTGTAGGCTCATCGGCGATGATAAGCTTAGGATCGCAGGCAAGAGCCATAGCGATCATAATACGCTGTCTCATACCACCTGAGAGCTCATGAGGATACATTGAATAAACACCCTCTTTGTTGGCGATACCAACCATCTGAAGCATCTCAATTGTTCTTTCCTTAACCTGTTCAGGTGTCATCTCGGGATTGTGAAGTGCGATAACCTCATCTACCTGTGCGCCAATTCTGAAAACAGGGTTAAGTGATGTCATGGGCTCCTGGAAGATCATTGACATCTTGTTGCCGCGAAGCTTCTGCATAACAGAAGCGGGAGCATTAACAACATTTATTGTTCTCTCGCCATCATTAAAGCGAATCTCGCCTTCAACTGTCTGACCTGAAGGTCTCTGAACAAGCTGCATAAGTGAAAGGCTTGTCACAGACTTACCGCAGCCTGACTCACCAACGATACCAACAGTTTTTCCCTGAGGTACCTCGAAGGATACACCGTCAACTGCCTTAACTGTACCTATATCTGTAAAGAAATATGTATGTACATTATCAAACTCTACACAGTTGTCAGGATTCTTCATCTGTGTAACATATTCACTTTCAGGAATATGTTTTCTATTTCTCTTTTTCTCAATCTCGGAAGTAATCTTTCTGTTCTCTCTTGAGATTTTTCTGGACTCCCTGGCCGAGATATAATTTGAATTCTTTGCCATCTTAGTCTCCTTATCTCTTCATTTTCGGGTCAAACGCATCACGAAGACCATCACCAATAAAGTTGAATGCAAGAACTGTAAGAAGGATAAGTGTTCCTGCAGGAATCCATACAAAGAGGTAATTGGTCATAACGTATGAATCTGTAACTGCGTTGATAATACTTCCCCATGAAGCAGCAGGGTACTTGATACCAAGACCAAGGAAACTAAGTGAAGCCTCTGAAAGGATAACCTCACCAAGACCCATACTTGCAAATACAATAAGCTGAGGAATTACATTCGGTATAAGGTGCTTGAAGATTCTGCGGTATGTGCTGATACCAAGTGCTTCAGCAGCAACCATGAACTCCTGCTCACGAAGTGAAAGGATCTGACCTCTTACAATACGAGCAATTCCAACCCAACCGATAACAGCCATTACGATACAGAGCAGATAAATACGTGCTCTTGGGCTTGCCTGATAGTAGTCCATGATAGAACCAAGGATCAGGTAAAGGGGCATCGCAGGGATACAGTAAACTACGTCTACAAGTCTCATGAGAAGGTTATCAACCCATCCGCCAAAGAAACCTGCTACACCACCGATAATCATGCCAATAAATACTTCGATAAATATTACTACGAAACCGATCAAAAGTGAGATTCTGCCACCATACATAAGACGCGCAAGAAGGTCCATACCGTTTGCATCTGTTCCTACAAGGTGCTCCTTGGAAGGTGATGCATAAGTATCTATAAGTCTTGTCTGCTGGAATCTCTTAATAATGTACTGGCTGGTCTTCTTATCCAGACGATACTCGATCATAGTACCGTCTTCATCCGGAAACTCGAATGATGAAGCACCGGATGCGAAAGCCTCAAGTGCAGCTGCCTTATAATCAGGACTAAGGAATACACCTGATACAGCAGCATTGAAGTTCATGTTGGAAACAACTGCATAGCCTTCACCATTAAGTGAAATAAGACCATCTTCAGTAATGTCATAAGTATTGCCATCAGCCTCAAAGCTGCTCTCTCCTGTAGCAGAAGCTACAAGTGCATTTCTGTAGAACTCGTAAGAGAACTTTGTATCCTTTGAATAACCAGTGAAGGATTTCTTGCTGGCTACTGCAATCTCTGTTGCCTCAAATACATCAGCTTTGAAGTCTTCTCCCTTATACATGTAGAGAACCCCGTCCTCTTCGAAATAAGGAAGACCTGCTTCCAATGCTTCATTGAAGCTCTTTACGTTCTTAAGGAACATCTTGATGGGTTCAAGTGAATAAACAAGATAAACATCTGAGCCTTCAGCTGCAGGTGTCATACCCATCTGTGAACCATCTCTTGTCTCAAATACATACTTTCCTGATGAAGCTGCAATAAGCGCCTTTGAATAAATATCTGAAGGAAGCTCAACACCTTCAACATTCTGGAACTGGAACTGATCTATCTCTGTAGCACCGGCATAATCCTTAAGGACTTCATCAGTCTTATAGAATACCTGGCTCTCAGAATATGGATAAAGGGCACCACCTAAAAATGCAAAGAGGAACATGGCAACAATGATTACCATTCCCACGATAGCAAGTCTGTTTCTAAGGAATCTCTTAAGGACCATCATTCCCGGAGAGAGGACACGGACTCTGTTTGCGTCATCGAGATGCATTTCGAGTTTAAACTCTACTTCTATGCCTTTTCCGTCTTTTTTATCTTTAGCTGCTTCGTCATTTACTACTTCAGTAATCTCGTCTTTTCTTTCGTCTGACATTTAATCCTCCTCCTTTCCTTAGTTTACTCTTACTCTCGGGTCAACAACCGCATAAAGAATATCTGCGATAAGGTTACCCAGCAAAATAAGTACTGCCATAAATACCATATAGAACATTACGAAAGGAATATCTCCCTGCACAACGCACTGATATGATGTATATCCGATACCGGGGATCTGGAACAATGTCTCAGTGATCATAGCACCGCTGAAAAGTCCCGGAAGCGATCCACCGAGAAGTGTAACGATGGGAATAAGTGTGTTTCTGAAAGCATGATAGTTAACTACCCTATCCTCAGACACACCCTTAGCTCTTGCTGTTCTGATATAATCAGCGTTCAGAACTTCGAGCATATTGGTTCTGGTATAACGCATAAGAGAACCTACACTAACAACAGTAAGTGTGATTACAGGCATGATCATGTGCTTAGCCATATCCAGGATCTTGCCCATCTGAGAATATGACTCGTGATATCTGCCAACAATTCCGTAAAGGTCAAGCCAACCAAGTTTTACGGACAAAATGTATTTCAAGATCGTCGCAAAGAAAAAGCTCGGAAGTGAAATTCCGATAAGTGCGATTACCGTAACTGTGTAGTCGGTTGCAGAATACTGTCTTCTTGCTGCTGCTACACCTGCAGGTATTGCGATCACAATTTCCAAAATAAAAGTTACAAGTCCAAGTGCAAACGAATACCAAATAACGTTGCTGAATTTTTGTAATACTGGTTGATTCCAAAACCATGAATCGCCAAAGTCAAGTGCAATTGCTCTTGATGCCCACTTAAAGTAACCCTGGATTACCCCCGTGTCCAGACCGTACTGGGCATTTAACTGGTCAACCCATTCTGCATAGCTCTTGGCACCAGGCTTTGTTGATAAAGCCATTGCCTGCTGCTCAACGTATGAAATGGGCATACATCTCATGATCGCATAAATGATCATTGATACGAAAAACAGTAAAACTACCGATATGAGCAGACGTTTAATGATGAATTTCCTCATTGCTGCTTATACTCCTTCTAAATAAAATATCTTCTGCCTGAAAAAGTTTCTTTACATAGACTTGTCCGCGGAGGCAAAAGCCCCCACGGACTAAGTCACACGTATTTATGTAATTATTACCAAATACGAATTACTTTGTCTTAAGTGACTGGATCTGATCAAATCCACTTGTGTTGCTGTAGAAATTGTAATATGTTGTCTGATCCTGAAGCATTACAGAGTTGTCAACGTCTACACGGTCAACAGCGTAGATTGAGCACTGCTGTCTCTGATATGTAGGAATCTCAACTGCGTAATCAACGATGTAGTCAAGGCACTCCTTGTAGATAGCCTTACGTACAGCCTGATCAGTTGTTGAACGGCCTTCCATGATAAGGTCATCAAGTTCCTTCTGGTTGATTCTGTACATGTAAGCAGAACCACCGTCTGTATGATATACCTGGAACATATCAGGATCGATTGATGATCCCCAAGCTGCACACCAGATCTCTGCTGTACCGCCCTGTGTAGCAGTCCAAAGAACTGAAGAATCAGAAAGGTCATTGATTACAAGATCAAAGCCAATCTTCTCAAGATCTTCACGAGCTGCTGTAAGGATACCAAATGCAGGGTGATCACCTGAACCATCTGCAGGGATCATAGCCTCGTATGAAAGCTTAGCACCTTCAGGAGCTGCTGTAAGCTTACCATCTGTTACTGTGTAACCAGCTGCCTCGAAGAATCCAAGTGCAGCCTGAAGAGCTGCCTCATACTTCTCATCCTCGCTCATGCCGTCTGTGTAAATATCATTTCCGTCAACATCAACTGAGAAAGCAACCTTGTAATCAGGATCAGATGCCTGAGGAGCTGCCCATGATGTGTTAGAAATAGGATAGTTGATAACGTTAGCTGCATCACCATAGTAAGAATCGATAACTACGTCACGATGTACAGCAAGTACTGTTGCGATAGCCTTACGAAGGTTCTTGGATGCATCACTTGAAGGATCATCGCCAACCTTAACGTTCTCAGAGTTCATACCGATGTAACCATAACCCTGGTTATCAACAAGTGCTGTGTAAAGAACATCACCTGAAAGCTCACCGTTTGAGTTCTCGCCAGCAATCTGCTCAAGAGAAGCCTTGTTAGCCTGAGGCTCTGCGATATCAAGAGTACCCTGAACTACACCGGGCTCTTTATCTGCATCAGTTGTAACCTTCATCTGTACGTCCTTGATAATAGGAGCACCCTGATAGAAGTTCTCGTTAGCCTTGAAGTAAACGATCTTGTTCTCGTACTTATCGAATACATAAGGGCCGGCACCAAGAGGCTGAGTTGTCTTAGAACGAACAACTGAAAGGTCACCCTTGTCAAATCCGAACATGTTGTTGTCATAATCATACTTGGACTCATCACCATAGTAGTGAAGAGGAGCAATTACAACACCGATATCATAGATAGCTGTAGCATCGAGCTTGTCCATGTGGATACGAAGTGAATAATCACCGGTCTTCTGGATACCTTCGATGTTCTTAGCTGATTCTCCGGTCTCGATAGCGTTCTTGTACTCATCTCCAAGGATGTCAAGGAAGCTGTCGCCAGCCTTTTCAGCATCAGTAGCTGCTGCAACGTCTCCGTCGTAAGCTGCTAAGAGCTCTGTCCAAAACTCTTCTACGCCGAACTCATCGCCGCCCTTGATGTCATAAGCCTTACCTGAAGAACCTGTTACCTTACCGTCTTCAGCTGAAGCGAGGTTCCATGAAACAAGTGCGTTTGCAAAAGCGTTAGCTGCAACATCAGCATCATCGATCTTGCTGTCGCCGATATAATCAACGATATCCTGAACAAACTTAGCCTTAGCTGCGGGATAATCTGTCTCCCAGAACTTCTTAGCCTGATCTTCTGTAAAGTATGTGAAGTCTGTGTTGTCCTCACCTGCACTCACAAGGAGGTTGAAAAGTGTGTCAGAACCCTTTCTGTATGCTTCCATACCGGTGATAGGAAGAGCATAGAATGATGATGATCCATCATATGAAGGATCTGCAAGTACATACATTGAGAAGATAACATCATCGATAGTAGCATTCACACCATCGGAGAACTTGATGTCATCGCGCATTGTTACGTCGTAATCAACTGATCCGTCTTCATTCTCAGTAACAACAACGTCAGATGTTCCCTTGTACTCATAGCTGTTACCGTCGTACTCTTTGGTCTCACCCTCGATGCCGTTGTAAACAATCTCACCAAGACGGTCTGTCATAAGAAGACCAGCCTGTGTAAGAGCTGATACATTCATGTCATAAGCTGTTGTGTTGAAGAAAGGACTGAATTTCTCAGAAAACTCAGATTCTCCAATAACGAGCGGTGCGCCGCTTCCTGTGCTCTCAGCAGCATCTGTAGCCTCTTCTGTGGATTCAGCTTCTGTTGCTTCTGCAGTTTCAGTGCTCTCCTCAGTTGAAGCATCTGCAGTAGATTCTGTCTGATCTGCAGACTCTGTAGTTGCAGTATCTGAGCCTGTGTTTGTAGCGCCGCCACAGCCTACAGCTGATGCAACCATTGTTCCGGCAAGTCCAAGTGCCAGAAGTTTGCCTAACTTTTTCATAGTGCCCTCCATTCCGGGGTTCTCCCCAAAGTGATATATGTGCATCCACTACAGTGGTTGTCACCTCAATAACTCAAAACACTTATGTATTCTTTTCTATAGTAATGTCAGCAAAATGTCTGTTGTAATATCTTCCAAATAAAACTGCTATTAAAATAACCGGTATGTGCAAAGCCAAATAAATAAGCTCTGTTCTTAATTCATACTGCCCTCTTCTGATGATCAGATAAAGGAGTTCGCATAACGAGCTTATAATCGCAAGTACCATCACTGCTATTCCGCAAAAATGCATACGTCCGATACCTTTGTCGTACTGCGGTCTTGTCATTCTGGGAGTCGACCAGGCATATTCCAGAATTCCTACCATATAATAAAGTACAGGTAAAAACTGAAAGAAATATGGAACAACAACCCATAAAGTATGTGATGACGTCTGATTTACCATTCCTTGCAGAATTACAGCCGCAAACATACCAAGGCCGTATAAAACACACGGCAGATAGGTTTTCCTTTTAACATTCTCATCAAATGGAAGTAGATAGATATCCCCTTTATAGAAAAATCTGTCTCGGAACCTACCCCTTTTATCCAACTCAGGAGCATGATCAAAGTCTCCCTTGTACGGATTTCGTAAAATACTCATTAACTAAAAACCCCAGAAATAAAGCCTTATCCAACAGCCGACAATAAATTATATCAAATGATTAAAAAAAGTCAAGCTTTGGCGTACTTTTGTCTTTGCACCGCGGACACTCACACGCTTTAAAGCAGCATAGCGGAAACGCAAAAAAACATACACTGTTTCATTTCCTCAGAAAAAAGACTTTCCAAATAAACTTTGCATTTGACTCAAGGTATCTCTTGAAAAGACGTTTTGGATCCTGAAACAGTCTGTAGAGCCATTCCATACCGAGCTTCTGAATCCATACAGGCGCTCTTTTGATATTCCCTGCAAAGAAGTTAAATCCTGCACCGACACCAAGCATAACTCCGCTAAGCTGACCCTGATGTGCAGCCATCCATTTTTCCTGTTTGGGAGCACCAAGTCCTATCCATATAAGATCTGCTCCTGATGAGTTGAGCATATCGATTACTTCTTCGTCTTCTTCCGGTGTCAGCTCTCTGTATGGTGGTGAATAGTATCCTCTTATATCCATACCGGGGAATCTGGCAGGTAGTTTTTCTTTCAGAAGCTCTATGGTCTCCTCGGAAGCGCCATAGAAAAAGTGTGAAACCTTTCCATCCATTGTGGATTTGAACATGGCTTCCATGAAGTCAGGTCCGGCAATTCTTTCAGCTTTGACGAATCCCGCTTTTTGGATCAGATTAACGATTGGCTGTCCATCGGGGAATGTCAGTACAGAGCCGTTCTGGATACTCATGTAATCCTCGTTTTCACTTGCTTCAACTGTCGTATGTACATTACAAAAGCAAATGTATTTTCCAATAAGAGACTTAATATGACTTCTTACATATAAGACGGCATTCTCTACATTTGATACTGCAAAGTTCACTCCGAGAACTCTGCATCTTTTCACCATAGCTGAATAATATGCTGCCTGATAATAACCGATATCTCTTATAAGATTTCCTGTAATCCAAATACCGTCGAGAGAAAGACCAAAGTAGGTATTCACACCTATATCGCAAAGTCTTCCTACGATATCTTTTCTTATATAATCTGCCGTATCATTCATAGGCTTATTGGGAATGCATACAAATGCATCGCTGCAGCCAATCTCCTTTATACGGCTGATGAGCTCGTTTCTGTTTTGTTCTATGTTATCATTCTCAGTTCTGACTGATTCTCTCGGATACGCTGCATCCAGATTCAATATACCTTCAAGCTCATACTCAATTCCAAGTTCATTAAGATGTCCCTGAAGTACTTCCCTGTCTGACTCATATACCAAAGCCACAAGCTTTCTTCTGTGCCTTTCTGGATTCCCCTTCTTTCTAAGAATGAATCTGTAGATAAGCCTGCCGGCAAGAACAAATATGACATTGAAGATCACCAGATAAGCCATAGCCAGTCGTGACATATAGTAGGTGTTCTGAGTTATCATCAGCACAACCAGCAGAAAGGCAAACTGAAGTATCTGATTCTCAAAAACAACTTTGAATACCTCGACAGGGTCACAGTCTTCAAGGTTCCTGTAATTCTTGCGTCTGCTTCTGTATACATCCACAAGCACTACAAACATAACCTCTACTACAAAGATCATGCCATAAAGAGGCGCCATCCATTTCTTGGTAAAATGCCAGTTGAACCTCAAGGTGATCATAGCGATGTAAGCAATGCTTAGTGATACAAAATCCACAATCAGCAATATTCTGTTTCTCTTATGCGAGCGGGAAAGGCTCATATTATCGAATTCCTCTTTACTTAAAGCATCTGTGTATTATGTCAATTACAATATCCTGATCATGCTCGGTCATCTTTACATCTGAAGGAAGGCATAAGCCTCTTTCAAAGATATCCATACTTACATCAACCGCTTTACCTTCATCTATGTAAGCATTGCTTCTGCCTCGCAGGAGTCCCTGGATGGTAACGAAGCTGTTTGTTCTGTAAATAGGTTGCATGTGCATGGGCTTCCAGATAGGTCTTCCCTCTACATTAAACTGCGCCATGCTGTTTAATATCTCAGTAGGGCATGATTTTCCGGGTTCTGAGTTATAAAGCGCTTTTCTCTCAGACCTTACCTGAGGACACATCGAATCCTCATCAATTATCATGCAGCTGAGCCAGTAGTTAGGCTCAGTGTTATTCGGTATAGGATTCATGGATACCGGAAGATCCTTAAATCCATCCCTATATCTTTCGTATATTCTCTTTTTAGCAGCAATATGCTCATCCAGATAAGGAAGCTGACCTCTGATAACACCGGCAACAATATTGGACATGCGATAATTGTAGCCAAGCTCTTCATGCTGGTACCAGGGCGCATCTTCTCTGGCCTGTGTGCTGAGCTTTCTGACCTTGTGGCAGTCAGCTTCAGAATCAGTAAGGAGCATTCCACCTGAACTACCGGTGATGATCTTGTTTCCATTAAAAGAAATTATACTGTAGTCACCAAATTTTCCTGTCTGAACACCCTTGTAGGTAGCACCGAAAGACTCGGCAGCATCTTCAACAATAAGAGCTCCATGTTTATCTGCTATGCTTCTGATCTCATCTATCTTACCGGGAGTACCGTAAAGATATGCAACCACAATAAGCTTTACATCCGGAAAAATCTCAAAGGCTTTTTCCAACGCTTCAGGACTCATGTTCCAGCTGTCTTTTTCTGTATCGATAAAAACTGCTTCGCCACCTTCGTAGGCTACAGGATTAACAGTGGCATCGAAAGTCATGTCAGAGCAGAAAACCTTCTGTCCTGCAAGTGTGCCCACATTTGCAGGCTTTGTTCCATAGAGCCTTTCGCCGGCAAGTCTGATCGCAAGATGGAGAGCCGCTGTTCCGGCGCTAAGACCAATGGCATATTTTCTGCCGATCTTTTCCTGAACAAGTCTCTCTACTTCATTTATGTTCTCGCCAAGAGTAGTAACCCAGTTGGTCTCAATGGCTTCATTTACCCACTTGCTCTCATCTCCATGCATGGTAGGTGTTGCAAGCCATACCTTATTTTCAAATCTTTCAATTCCCTCAAATCTGTTATCCATATTTTTACTCCGATTCATTTATGAGCTGCGCAGCACGCTCAAGCGCTTTCTGATGCTCTGTCGTATGATCCTCGGCATTATCCTCAGGATGATATGTAACTACTATCCTCTGAACAATCTCTCTTATCTCGTCTGCGTGCTCTGCCTTAGCAGCTCCGTTAAGTTCTTCAAGCTGAGCAAAGAATCTCATATCGTCCATTGCTATGGGTTTTCCGATATGGATCATTCTGTTGGCTGTTTCCTGGAGTCCCTCTTCATCCATGAGCATCTCTTCATAGAGCTTCTCACCGGGACGAAGACCTGTGAACTCGATCTTGATATCCTCGCCTACCTTGTAACCTGAAAGCTTGATAAGGTTCTCTGCAAGATCAAGAATTCTTACAGGCTCTCCCATATCAAGAACGAATATCTCGCCGCCCTTGGCATAAGCGCCGGCCTGCATCACAAGACTTACGGCTTCCGGAATGGTCATAAAGTATCTGATGATATTAGGGTCTGTTACAGTAACAGGTCCTCCTGCTGCAATCTGCTTTTTAAAAAGCGGAATAACAGAGCCGTTGGAACCAAGAACATTACCAAAACGAACCGCAACAAACTCTGTATCATAATGCTTGTTAAAGGTCTGAACTATCATCTCGCAGATACGCTTACTTGCACCCATGATGTTGGTGGGATTAACCGCCTTATCTGTTGATATCATTACAAACTTGCTACAGCCGTTCATAGCTGCTGCCATGGCTGTCTTAAATGTACCAAATACATTGTTCTTGATAGCTTCTCCCGGGCTGTCCTCCATAAGCGGTACATGCTTGTGAGCCGCTGCATGGTAAACAATATCCGGCTTATAGGTCTCAAAAATCTTATTAATTCTGTTGGTATTTCTGACAGATGCAATAAGAACCTCAAGATCCAGCTCAGGATGCCTTGTTTTAAGCTCCTGCTGAATATCGTAGGCATTGTTCTCATAAATATCTACTATTATAAGCTTGCCCGGCTTGTGGTTAGCAATCTGTCTGCAAAGCTCGGAACCGATGGATCCGCCACCGCCTGTAACAAGTACGGTTTTACCACTGACATATCCTGCAATCTGTCCAAGATCAACCGCAATGGGATCACGGCCAAGAAGGTCCTCTACCTCAACATCGCGGAGCTTTGAAACATTGACTTCACCGTTAACAAGCTGATAAACACCTGGAAGTGAACGAAGCTTACAGTTGGTCTCCTTACAAAGATCAAGAAGCTTTCTCATATCACTTCTTGAAAGAGAAGGAATCGCAACTATTATCTCTTCTATATCATAGAGATCCGCGCACTCGATAATCTTATCGCGTCCGCCCACTACTCTGATACCCTGAATGTAATGTCCCCACTTACTGCGGTCATCATCGATGATACATCTGATAACCATTGTGGAATAGTTACTGTTAACAATCTCTTTTATGATGACATTACCCGCTTCACCGGCACCAATCACCATTACAGAGGTGGAATTCTTCTTATTCTCAGACTTATGCTTAACACTTCTTAAAAATCTGTAACTAAATCTGCTTACAAAAATGAAAGACATAAGCCAGAAGAAATACAGAAAATAATAGCTCTGCGGAACAGGCTGTCTTCCCACCCTGAAAAACTGAAGTCCTATGGCGCTAATAAC
Source organism: Butyrivibrio sp. AE3006 (assembly GCF_000424165.1). Lineage (NCBI taxonomy): Bacteria > Bacillati > Bacillota > Clostridia > Lachnospirales > Lachnospiraceae > Butyrivibrio > Butyrivibrio sp. AE3006. The sequence goes on from NZ_KE384145.1 coordinate 169,324, forward strand.
AGCTGAGGACGCACAGCCCATTACAAGGTTCTGCAGCTCTGTCTCACCTGCATAAGCCCATAAGCTGTGATAGAGTCTGAAAAAATAAAATACAATTATAGTGAGGACTATATTTATCCCCATAAACTCCGTCACCGGAACCATAAATTCCGTGGGCACCAGATCTATGTTGAACTCGTATCGCATAAGCAGCGCAATATAGCCGGCTGCTATTATGCTGATAACGTCATAAACGATAAGACCTGCTCTTCTATAAAATTTTGCATAGTTAAATGGTTTCTTTTCTGAATTCATAATAGTCTATAATACCACAATTTTATTTTTTCTGCTCTTTCATGCAAAGAGGCATAAGTGACAGCATAAGAGCAATAGTCATTGGATTGCTGAGCTGGAATACCCATTCGGATATTGAAGCTACCGCAAAACATACTGTCATGGCACCGGGAAGAAGGGCTCCCGGAATTTCTCCCTTATATCTCCTGTAATACAACCATCCTGAGACAATGGAAATGAGGACAAGCCCTGCAAAAAGTATTCCCGTAATTATTCCATTATCATACATAACCTGAAGATAAGTATTATGGGCATGAACAGCTATTTCACCGGAAGGAAGCTCAGCTCCCATTTCCTCATGTCCCCACAGATTCATCTGCTGCAGGTATGATTTGAAAATAGTGATTCTTCCGTTTGAGAACTCTTCTATACCATCTGAAAGATTCTGCTCCTGTGGAGCTTCCTCTGTTACTTCTACAGTCTCTACTGTTTCTTCCTCTTCCTGCGGCTGATCGAGCCCAAGCTCGTAGCCCGCTGTATCAAGAAGATACTGTTTGTCATCTTCAGAAGTAAGCGCTGATTCAAGAAGATCTTTGATTTCAACCTTACAGAATTCAGCCTGAACCTCTGTAAGCTTTACACCGTTCTGGCCATAGATTGGTCTTCCCTTTTCGTCGTAATTGTACTTATCCTCCGGATAGTTGTAATTAATGAGGTCTGCGCCAAGTATCTTTTCACAAAACAGATCAGCGAATCTCTCAACATTCATAAAAAGTGTGCTGCCCGGATTGCCACCACCGTTTAATCCGGGATTCGAACCCTCAATAATAAAGGTCTTGGGATGAGCCGAAATCGCAGGGAGTATTCTCTGCATGGTAAATGCCGCAGGGAAACACAGGATAACAGCAAAGGCCATGGTTACAACCTGCCTTAGGAAATACATAAGCTTTCCCTTTTTATTATCCGCGGTAGTTACTATACAAACAAACAGAAACATCACGATACATGCAAGGTATGAGGTTCTTGAAATAGTAAATATCATGTATGCGCTTACAAAGCCAAACAGAATGAATTCCTTCCAAAGATATCTGAATCTGTCACCGAACCGCTTTATATCCCTGGTATCATAAATCTTGTATGCCAAAAGCACCATAGACACGCATTCCATAGCAGTCATATACTCTGCTGTTACCGTAACAGTGTGGAAAACAAAAGGAAATCTTCCGGTATTAAACGCAGGGAACATTCTGTAAGCCCAGCAGTATAGCATGGATACCACAAAATTCAGAAGGAGACCTCCCATAACAAGCTCGGGATATCCTTTTCTGCTCTCTTTATCTGCATGACAAAATCTTCCATAACAGAACATCAAAAGAAGCACAAAGGCTGCCAGTACTACGCCCCACCACCTGGTGTTTCTGAAAAGTGCCATGGCTGCAAAAAGCAAAACAGTGATGAAAGCCATAACCGTCAAAGAAGTCTTTGTTCCTTTCTTTGAACCTCTATCCTTAACCATGCGAACAATTTCAATAAGGATATTCAAAAGTAAGAATCCAAAGAGAATTACGATTACAACACCGTAAGTCGTTGCTGCGTTGTGAAGGTCATATTCCTTCTCGGTGTCTGCCATCAGATGAGTATTTCTGTAAACAGCTCCTGCAACAACAGCAACCGCGCAGTAGATAAGATTGTATATCTTAAGCACCTTTTCTCTTGGAATAAACAGACACAGGAAAATAAGAAGGCAAATAATCTCCTTGCGCTCTGCTATACTTTGGAAAATAGTATAAAAAGCATTCATATACTCACAGCAGAACCACACCGCTGCTGCGATCGTACTCATTTTTATGAAGTTTAAAGCATTGTGCCAAAGCTTTACATCAAGAGTCGCATCGTTTTCATGGTTGATAGCATACAGCATGAAAAAGCCGCAGATTAAAACTCCGACCTCATAAAACACAATGTCTATCATTCTCTCATCAAATATCTTAAGCGGAAATATCATCACCATAAGAATAGCTGTGATAGCAACCGCTATGGGATTACCCACAAATCTGATAACTCTGTGAACCGTAACAAGCTTATTTCTCTTGCCGCCATATACCACTGATACCAGGAGACATAAAATAGCTGCAACAACTATGGTTGCAAGTATTATAAGTAGTGACGCCTTTTTAGTAATCGGCTGCTCATAATTATAAACTGCTGTAAGACTTACTCCGCCTACTTCAGTGTCATGATATGCAAAAGAAAGCACATAAGGAAATCTTGCGGGATCGTAGGTGCTATATCCCACTTTGTATGAAGAAAAGCATCCATTTAAAAGAATGGTATAGGTCTCCCCAACCTCAAGATCCAGTTCCAAAGGGATAGTAACATATCCCGGAATAGTCTTATCCCCAAGATAAACATATCGTTCGTAAAGCACTTCCATGGTAGGCTTGTATACTACCACAGACATATACTGACCTCTTTCAAGCTCATTTACAAATACATCTATTGATTCAATCCTGTCGTACTGTGCAATAAATTTCTGCACCACATCATGATAATCATTTACCCTGTCTGAAACTGAAGTAACCTCAGCATCACTATGCTCACTGATGGTCCTCTGCCAGATTCTAAAAGGAAACACAGATAGCACTGTAAGCAAAGCAAAAAGTATAATAACAGCTCTTGCAGCCGTCTGTTTTGTCACAACCGTTCTTCTCATAATTCCTCCACCTGCAATGCTCCAATCTGAAACAAAACAGGAATAATATACCACAAATATACAACGTATCTAACCAGATATGTAGGTCCAAGAAGCACTGTAAGCCACACCAGCATAATAAGCAGATATGGGTAGAGCAGGTTCTTTTTCCTGTGCTGGGCAGTCAAAAACAAATAAAGACATCCAAAGAAGTATGCAGCAGGTGAAAATAAAAGTGATATCACAGGTATATTCTGCTGAAACTTCTCAATTGAAAGCTTCCTGTAAAACTCATCAATAATGGGAATAAATGACGTTCTCTCCCCCGGAAGTTCAACCTCATATCCAAAATATGAGCTGTCTTTGTAAGTAAAAGTAAAAACCGTATTCCCCTGATATACGTTTATTACAGCCCCCGGATACCAATATCCGTAAGACGTCAAAAACCATGCATTAACATAGCACATGGGATGCTTAATAAAAAGTCTGCCCCAAAGCTTCCAAAAGCCTAATCTGTCACTCTCATACAAAGAATTATCAAAATACATCTTCAATATATCAGATATTCTGGGCGTGTAGTGTGACAGACCTTCTTCGCTTATATAACTGACAATCGCATCCTTATCTTCCTGTGAAAGCTCATCGCCCTCATATACATAAGTCCTTGCCAGCTGCTGAATTGGCACCGTAAGCATCTCCTGATGCTCACCGCTCTCTGCCTTAAGCGCAGCCCCCATCACAGTATTTATAGCAAGATACAGAATAATCGGAAGGATCAAAAAGAACCTTCTTCCATTCTTAACTGTGTTCTTTCTATGCTTCTCCCTGCCTGCTATCAGCACAAACACTGCAAATACAAGGTAGGCATACATGCCGTTATGCCTAAAGAGCATCATAAGAAGAGCACTTACTACTATCTGTCTCTGCTTGCATTTCCTTTTATCATTACCTGTAAGCTCTTCCCACTCCAGAATCAGAATAACCGTAAGCACCAGAAATGCCGAAAAAAGGCCGTCCTTACTGGAGCACAAAGTGTACATAACAACTGTAGGAAAAACACCAAAAAACAGTGCTGTAGCAGTTCTTAGCTTTCTGCCTGCGCCATGCCTTTTCATGAAGCTGATAATATAGGTAAAAATCCATGTCATTATAAGCATCTGAAGGACGGTATAGACAAATATTCCCACATTGTAGCTGCCTGTCAGCTTGTGAAAAAATGCAACGCTGCCTCCAAGCATAAGCACATGCAATAGCGGATGATGCGTATTAAAGCTCCTTGTCAGAACCTCAGTAACCTCTGTCTGGGCATCATATACAAAGAAGCCCGGGTAAACGCCAAGAAGCACAATGAAGCTGAATAAGGCGATGGCAAACCATACCGCAAGAAAACAGCCTCTGTCGTATCCCTTGTATTTACTCATTTCCTTCTTATGAACCACATGTATCTGTTCTTCGCTGTGACTTAGTCTGGCATCTCTTTTGTCAAGGCGACTCCAGCTAAACTGAACCAAAAGAGCAAACAAAACCGCAAGCGCTGCAAATATTCCGGCGCTCTTTATATCCGTAAGAACGATATGATCATAGTGTTCAAGCTGATATCCCCAGGTTATTGAAAGGGACAGCAATACGCCAAATAAGACCGGCAATTGCCAGGTCTTATTTCTATTACTTTGATTCCTCATGTGTAACCTCGTCGCGAATCACGTACTGCGGATTATTATTCTGAGAAATATATATTCTTCCAATGTATTCGCCCACCAGTCCGAGCATTATCATTATCATTCCGCTCATAAATGTCATCATAGACATCAGAGCACTGAATCCGACAATCGGAAGGTCAGGATACAAAAGCTTCTTGATTATGGTATATATTCCGTATAAAAAGCCAAAGCATGCGATCAGGCCGCCCATCATAGTCCCAATTCTAAGGGGCTTGATGCTAAATGCCGTAAATCCGTTAATCCACAGAGCCAAAAGCTTGGAAAAAGTATATCCGCTGCTGCCTACAGTCCTCGCTCTGTGAGTCACATCCACATTCACGATATTTCTGGTAGTTCTAAGAACAAGACCTATAACATAAGGATACGAGCTCTTATACTTCACCATCTCATCAACAACAAATCTTCTGGCTGCAAAATAGCTGGATACAAACAGATCCTTGGGCTTACCAAGCATCACATGAGCCATCCATTCATTCATGGCTGTGCCAAAATTTCTGAAAAGATTGTGCTGCTTATGTCCATATCTGGCATAAACCACATCAGCTCCCATCTCTATCTGATATAAGAGCTTACCGACTTCATCGGCAGGCGTTTGTCCATCATCATCAAGGCAGACAATAATATCCCCCTTAGCCTCATTAAAACCGGCCATAAGAGCTGCGTGCTGACCAAAATTCTTCGCCAGATTATAGCCGCGAATCTCATCATGCTCCTTTACAAGCTCACATATTTTCTGCCAGGTATTATCCGGAGAACAGTCATTCACAAGAATGATCTCGTAGCTGTAAAGCACAAGCATGTCCATTGCGCCTTCAATCTCGTTTATAACATCTTCAATTGTCTTCTCCGAGCGATAGCACGGAATAATAAAACTTACTAATTTATGCATAGAATTATTCTACCATATCTGCCAATTTCTTTTCCATCAGAATCATGTCCCTGACTTCGCCATCAGAGCACTCTACACCGGGGAGGTCCTCTGTCTTAACAAACCCGGCATGCTCATAGCTCTTTCTTGCAGGCTCATTATCCGTGAAAACTCTGAGGATAAGTCTCTTTAACCCAATTTCCCTTGCAGCATATTCACACATAAGGGTGGCTGCTTCGTTGCCATAGCCCTTTCCAAGCGCATCGTCTTCGCCTATAAAAATGCCGTACTCAGCTTCCTTAAGGTCCATATCCACATCGCGAAGATAGACACTTCCGACAGGTCTTCCGGTCTCCTTCTCACATATAATCAGCTGAATAACTTCTCCTGTCTCAACCTTATTCTTCATCCAGCTGTTATGACCTTCTTCGGTAAAGACTTCCCTGTAGATAAAATTGTTCCTTACCCTCTCATTATTTCGCCACTTAACTATAAAGGGCGTATCATCATATGTGATTTTTCGTAAGAATACCTTGCTTCCTTCTTTTACCATATTCCAAATCCCAAGCGTCCCAACCAAAAATATGTTGGACTCCAATTTTCATTATCCATTCACCATGTAAATAACAAACTCACCTGCAATTTCATCAACCGCTTTCAAAGAAACACTGATACCTTTTGCTTCGTAATAGCCGGTAAACCACTGCATATCAGTATCTTTATCAGCAGCAATAAAGCTATTAGGTGCAAGCACAGCATCCTGCATGTTTTCAGAAAGTCCGTGAGCTGCCAGCTTCTTTTTTTCAATAGGACTCTTGCTGGCCCAGCCGCCCATCAAAATACTGTTAGAGCCTTTATTCCCATGGGTATCAAACATCTTCTGAGAATAGGTATAACCGTTATCCTCGTAAGCTACAGAGGAATACACATCCACAAAGTAGAAATTCTCTGAGTGCTCCTCAAAATAACTCTCAAGGATCTCATATACTTCGTTATACTCTCGCCTGCCCGTACATTCCCTGCCGGTAACTCCTGCCTGAAAAGGTATGTAAATAAGCATAACAACCGCCAAAATGGCAGCAAGAATATTTAACGGCTTTTTATAAAACGGCTTGCTTTCTGATTCCTCAGTACCATCGCCTGCATGAATACCTGCTATAACAGTTACCAGCACAATGATCTCCAGCATATAAAGAGAGTGGGTAATCCTTATGGGATCTCTTCCTCTGACAAGGATATAAAGCCATAAGCTGCTCCTTCCAAGGAAAAGAACTGCCGCCTTGCCAAGTAAAATAACGCCATCCCTTACCCCTGACTTTTTCATGGCCATGCATCCCATTATTATCACGTACAGATAGAGCAAAAACGTGACAATGTTCCAGGGTGAATCCGTCATGGGATACTCAAAGCTCTTTGGAAGCGATACGCTTCTTAACCTGTAGAAATACTTTGGAAGAGCCGTCTTAAGCCTTGATAATATACTCTCCTCATGCTTGATGGATGCAGCATACTCAGCAATTTTCTTCATGGTATCTGCGTTTATCTCATCATCAAGTCCGAAATTGTAATTTATTAAAAGCTCATACTCAGTCTTATCAAGACCAATCGAATCGTAGAACTCTTTGTTTTCATCATAATCAGGCACCTGATAAAAATCGTAAACCTCAGTCCTGCTGTCAAAAAATGAATTAAACTCCCTCCAGCCCGCTGAGCTGTAGCCTGCAAAATGCAAGCCTTCCGACACAAGGAGCCCTGCTACTATCATTAAAAAGCAGGTAAGTGCCTTCTTAAACGCGCCGCTTTCCCTGAAATTATCAATGAATCGAAAAAACAAAACCAGCATAACCATAGGCAGCATCAGAAGCGTCATCTCTGATCTTGTAAGAAATGCCACAACAATAAATGCCATCGCCATCTTATCCCTGCCTTCGGCAATCAGAACCGCCGCAGCACCGCACATCATGGCAACGGCGAAGGTATACTGGACTATAACAAAATGCCCCAGCATCAAGGATGAGCAGATAAGAAGAACAAAGGCTGCTGCCTTAAGAGTCTTCTTTGTTTTACCTGCTACAAAATCTATGATCAGCGAAAGGCTCAGATACTGACATACCAAAAGGTATAATCCATACCAGTCCGCTGCCCGAATTATCCTGTAGAAAATACTTATAATAAGACTGACAGGATAAAGCATCTGAATATTATGTCCTTCAGGCTTTCCTGTATAAACACCTGACAGAATATCTTTCATGAGGACATCGTCGTTAAGATCATAGAAATAACCGTACAAAAGTCCCACAGCTACCGCAAATGCAGTAACCATGAGACCTGTGCTTATATAATTACGTTTTCTGTTTTCACTAAAATTATTCATACTATCAGTCTTTTCTCCGATTTCCCCATTATCTTCAAAACGACTTATCAAACTGCCTTGTAGAATTCCTTAACTCTCTGAATTACTTCACCTTGATCTTCCTGAGTAAGCTTGTAATACATAGGAAGACGAAGGAGCCTTAGACTCTCTTTTGTGGTGTACTTATCTTCACCATGGAATCTTGAAAACTTAAGTCCCGCAGTAGATGTATGAAGCGGTACATAATGTGAAGCCGGCAGGATATCATTGCTCTTTAAATAATCTATGAGATGACCTCTCTCCTCGCCATCTTTGCACTTGATATAAAACATATGCGCATTGTGTACGCACTCCTTGGGTACATAAGGAAGCTCTATAAGTCCTGCCTCTTCAAGAGGTTTAAATTCTTCTATATATCTGTTGTAATGTGCAATTCTGTCATTGTTTATCTCATCAGCCATTTGAAGCTGAGCATACAGATAAGCTGCGTTCATATCACTGGGAAGATATGATGATCCGGGCATAAGCCAGGTGTACTTATCAACCTTACCAAGCTGATAAAGAGTTCTGTTGGTACCCTTCTCTCTGATGATGATCGCATCATTGACAAAATCCTCATCACGAAGAAGGAGGGCTCCTCCTTCACCCATACTGTAATTCTTGGTCTCATGGAAGCTGTAATTACCAAAATCGCCGATGGCACCAAGTGCTTTGCCCTTGTAGGTAGCCATAACGCCCTGAGCAGCATCCTCAATCACAAAAAGATTATGTCTCTTTGCAATATCAAGAATGGTATCCATCTCACAGCCAACACCTGCATAATGCACGGGAACGATTGCCCTTGTCTTAGGTGTAATAGCATCCTCGATAAGCTTCTCATCAATATTCATGGTATCCGGTCGGATATCGACAAATACTACGGTTGCGCCACGAAGCACGAATGCATTGGCAGTGGACACAAAGGTATATGAAGGCATGATAACTTCATCACCTTCCTTGATACCTGCAAGAATAGCAGCCATCTCAGTGGCATGAGTACATGAAGTTGTAAGAAGGCACTTGCTTACGCCTGTTTTCTCTTCAAACCACTCATTATCCTTCTTTGTATAAATGCCGTCACCGCAAATCTTCTGGTTCTCTACGCATTCCCTTATGTATTCCATTTCCTTCCCTGTATAGGGAGGTACATTAAAATTTATACGCATAGGTTAATCCTCTTTTTTCTTAAATACTATCAGCTTACTGATAAAATAGTTAAGAACTATAACAACAAAAGTCGCTGCCAGCTTTACAGGCATCTTGGCAAATCCCAACAATGTTATGAAGATAAATATCAACAGATCCTCTACTACAAGTGTAAATAACCTTCCTGCAGTGAAAGATCCTGCCTGCTTTAAGAAATCTTTTTTCGTATCAACTTTACCGTCAAACACCCAGGTCCTGTTAGTAAAGAACTGAAATGCCACACATATAACCCAGTCAATGGTGTTGTTTAGCACCTCGTTCATGTGCATCACACTATCCATAAACCAAAAAAGAAAAATACTTAAAAAGAATGCCAGTCCTCCAAAGAATAAATACAATAATCCTTCTTTATACTTTTTATATAAAGGTTCAAATATATTCAGAACCGGCAGTGACATGATCTTGTCAAAGATATCCTTCTTTGGTGTTTCATTTAATTCCATAATTCCTCTTTTCTTCCTTCCGTCTCTGAAAAACTGTGCCTTTAATCATTCAGAAACTGCATAAACAATAAATCGACCGTTATCAAAGACATTATTATACTTAAAACTATGAAGGAAGTCCAATAAAAGGTCACACTTTTCTTCTGCCAGCACTTCACCCTCGAGATCGGGGTTCACGATAACAACAGGAAGCTCATCAACATCTGCGCCTCCATAGGCTTCAAGTGCCTCTTCGAATTTTGCGACAGTATTGGAATCAAGGTCGGGCCATGTACTGAAAATAGCAGGTTCCATTCTAAATAAATATGAAAGTCCGGGAGCTTTGCCAAACTGCAAAAGCTTCTTATTCTGAAGGCCGTTATCACACAAAAACTCATAGAGATCAGAAAGAGTCTGTGCATTGGTCTGTGTCGTATGCATGCCTGCTGCCCTAGGAATATCCTGTGAACCCACAAGAGCACTTCTCTTTTCACCATCTGTTCCATCCACAAAGCTATGGCAGATATGGAAAAGACCTCCCTGAATACACAATACGGTAAGTAGTGTTACAAACACGGCTTTCCATGTAAAATTAAGTTCACTTACACCTGCTGCCTGCCTTACACGTCTGAACATCCACAGAATTACAGGCGCCACAATGAAAAGATTGTTGAGAACAGGATAGGTATAATTGTTACTTCCAAGAGGAGTAATCAATATGATAAGTATCGAAGCAAGGCAAAATGATCTTTCAGAAGCCTGACCATGAAGGAGCGGAGTAACACCAAGTACCAGGAAAACAAGACCGGCAATAAGGAACATCATTGCAGGCTCAAACATACTGTCATAGTAGAAATAGCTTCTGGTAATGATTCCGCTCTTAAAGAAATATCTTACAAGCACGAGAAGCCCAGCCACATACAGTAATCTCTTAATCCAGTAATACTGTCCCGGCTTAAGCAAAAGAAGAATAGCAGCAGCCATCATGAACGGCATAATTATAAGCATGTGTCTTAAGCTGTTAAGCCATGCGGAGAGAATTGATGTTACCATTCCCGCACTGGAATAATCACTGGCACCTTTGGACATTGCAAACAATGATCCAATCATCTGCGGATATGCACTAAATCCGTAAACTATGCAGATGATAATAAACGGAACCAAGAATCCAATACAAAATCCCAGAACGCAAAGTCCGAGCTTTTTCAAGATTACTTCCTTCTCTCTCTTATGAAGTATCTCGTAATACAAAAGGGTCAAAATCAAAATGACTTCAACAATATTGGGAAATCTCACCATGACATTGAGACCAAAGAATACTCCTGCAAGGACAAACTTATATGCCTTTTTCTCGTAATCGGTCATTGCACGAAGAAGTGTAAGAATCCCCAGTGTAAAGAACATGTATGTCATGTAATTATATAGAATAACTCTGGGACACCAGCAAAGGCTTATTGCTATCATCTCGCCAAGGAATGACATCCATCCGGGAATCCATCTCTGCAGCATATAGTAAGATGCAAGAGCAGTTATGCAGATGAAAATCGTGCAATAGATATTCATTCCAAGCATTCCGTCTCCACCAGGAAGAATCGTAAAGAGCTTTCCTATAAGATTCGGAATAAATGTAGCCAGAAACCACATGGGATCTATGGTACCGGAATATACATAATTACCAAGGCTGTAGGTGGTATCAGTCACATCTACGCCCTGGGCAACTCCTATAAAAGGATAGAAAAATATGATCAGTGGAAACAGCCACTTCTCCATGGGTTCCTGATATTTTTTAAGTCTGAAAATCTCGTTTCTAACAGCTGTCAGTGTCAGCATTCTGTTTCCCCCAAGTCTGTTATCTTTCTTGTGTAACCTTCTGACCATTTACTCTGTATACCATATCGCACTTCTCAATGGTCTGAAGTCTGTGTGCGATTATTACAAGTGTCTTCTTGCCATGGAGTCTGTTAATGGATTCCATGATGGCAGCCTCGGTCTCGTTATCAAGAGCACTGGTTGCCTCGTCGAGAACCAGTACCTCAGGATCCTCAAAAAGCGCCCTTGCAATACCGATACGCTGTCTTTGTCCGCCGGAAAGTCTTATACCTCTTTCTCCGATTGTAGTATCAAGTCCATCCGGAAGTCCCTTTACATATTCATCAAGCTGAGCTTCCTTAAGAGCAGCCCAAACCTTGTTATCATCAATATCCTCATCCGGAATTCCAAAGGCCACATTTTTCCTGATAGTGGAATCAAGCATAAAAATAGTCTGAGGAATATAACCGATATTCTTAAGCCACTGAGGATAATGCTCTCTTATCTCAACGCCGTCAGCAAGAATCTCACCTGTCTCGATTTTCAAAAGGCCAAGCATAATATCAACTATGGTGGTCTTACCTGCTCCTGACGTACCTACGATACCTATAGCCTTACCTACAGGTATCTCCATATCCGCATTCTTAAGAACATAGGTCTCTGAATTTGGATAGTGATAGGTGATGTTTTTAAGCTCTATAGTCTTATGAACAGGAAGCTTTTCTACTTCCTTCATTTCCCTGTAATCTTCTGCATTGTATGAAACAGAGCCATCGTTTATCTCCTGCTGGAGATTATCACTTACATTCATAAAAAAGGGCTCAAAATATGCGATTGAAGTAAGATAATTGTTAATTCTGTTGGCACTTGGAATAAGCCTTGTGGCAGCGGCACCCATGACACCTACAAGAGCCACCATATCCTTCAAAGCTTCGCCCCTTGTGATTACAAAGAGCATATATCCAACCATTCCCGCAACACTTATGGTCTCAATAAGGAGTCTTGGAGTTGAATTGTAGAGATTATATTTTTGTACCGCATGAACATAACCGGCACCGCAATCCGCATAACCGTTTATGAAATAGTTTTCCTTGTTGGCGATCTTAATTTCCTTGATACCCATTACAGACTCCTCAATCCATTTGAAAAGTCCGCTGTAATAATCCTGGTTATCCTGACCTGCCTTAACCATGATGGGCTTAATAATAAACTTTATTATCAAAAGCACCGTCACCAGCAAAACTGCGATAGACAGTGTCATCTTGGCATCAATATAAAGAAGCATGATAACAAGACATGCAAAAACAATCATCTCTGAAGTGAGCTGAAGGCAGCTCAAAATGAGACCGTACATATTGTTTACATCAGAGGTTATGTTTCTCTGAATAACAGAAGTGTCAGCATTTAAATAATACTCATAAGGTCTTTGCATGAAGTTGATCATCATGCGTCTTGATGTGGCAAACTGATTGGTATAAACGAACCTGAGCTGAACCACATTTATAAAAAACAGAACAATGTTCTTTACAATGAAAACCACTATCAGGGCCACAAAGATAATTATTGCAAATTGCGTGATGCTGGTGCAGCCAAGTATGTTATAAACTGCTGAAAGCTTCTCATTCTCCGATACCTTATCGGGATCTATTACTGTTGTCATTGCAGGAAGCAGCATGGCAATTCCGAGAGTCTCAAGAAGGCCTCCCAAAAGCATCATTAATACAATAAGCACCATCTGCTTTTTCTGGCGCTTATCCAAAAGCACCATCATCTTTTGATAAATCTTTTTCATGTTTCTCCCATTTAATCATCTATTATCTGTTCATTTAAACGGTGAATCTCAGGTGCTTCATACTTATCCATGAAATCATCACCAAGGAACAGCTTTTCGTCCACAAACTTTATTGAATCAACAACTGTATATACAGATACTAGTCTATCAAATTTGAGCCCTTCGATAAAGTTGAGCATCTCCATGGGGAATGTGCCCGCAAGCAGGATCACATCCGGGAACTTTTCTTTGTAATCAAGATAATCCCTTGGATGCTGTTTGATCATAACAACAGCGTCCTTACCGTTAACCTTGCCGTACTCATTCACCAGGTCTCTAAAGAGTCTTTCCCTGGTCTCAAGATCGCATAAAGGCTCAGATAAAATAAGCACCCTTGGCTTATCCTTACCCTCTTCAAGCTGGGAAGTAAGCTCATCCATATTTTCCACAAAAAGCTTAAGCATCAGCTCCTTATCGGACCTAGTCAGCTCCTCAACAAGGGGCTCTCTTGGAACCTCAATATACTTGGGACATGGATAATCCAATATGGATATATCATTTACTTCCATGTCTATGCAGTATTTTCCCCAGCCGTTCTGTATAAAAATAAGTCCCGTGGAAGCAAGCCAGGCCTTAAACCTGAAATGTCCGTTATTGTCATATCTAGCCTGATCGCCGTATTTAATACAGTTAAGACCATCCTCAAGGGCATGGTATTTTATCTTCTTGTAATTCAGATAATAGCCTATTGGATCCGAATCACAGAACACATAAATATCCTTATATTTCTTGAAATTAACAGGCACATATTTCTCCTGAAGCTGTGCAAAGCGCTTACAGAACTTAATCCTGTTGATCATGTTCTTGGCAAGGCTTCCCGTATTGGTGCGAAGAGGCTTAAGCTCAGGGAAAAAGGTATCAACCTTCTCATCATACTCTATTACCTCTTCAAAAAGTCCGCACTCCCTTGCTCTTTCTACCATTGAGCCGAACTTGTTACTCATTTTGGAGAGCACAAGGGTGGCACGGCCTGCCATATCACTGCCAATTCCAGCCTTTTCCTTTGCAAAAAAGCCGTCCTCGCTTCTCATTACCTCATGTAAAATATGAAATTCCTTAAGGCATGCCACATACACATGATAAAAGGTGTGGCACACATAAATTCTCTCGTACAAATTAACTCCTTATACCCTCATCCGGCGCTCCGCGCCACCTTCCCCCAGAGGGGGAAGGCTCTTTTTTATCTTCCCCCTTTGAGGGAAGGCTCTTTTTGTCTTCCCCCTTTGAGGGAAGGCTCTTTTTGTCTTCCCTCAAAGGGGGAAGATGTCAGCGAAGCTGACAGATGAGGGTTCTATTTTCTTAAGCCTCTATACATCCACAAAAGCCTGTAATATACATAGAATAGCAAATGTGACTTCATCTGCATTGAAATAAGCTTTTTCTCCTCAGGATGAATTCGCTCCTTATAATAAGGATTCTCCTGAAAGTCTGGGAAAGCATCCTTCATTTCCTTAGCCATTTTCTTTGTGAAATTGTAGCAACCCTCGATATGCTGCTCTTTTGGCATTGCTGAAAACAGCGTATTTACATAGAAAAGCACAGTATACATGAATTCTATTTCAGGCTTGTAGGTTTCAAGATAGCCATTCTCCTTAGCTTCCGCAAGGATCTGCCGCCCTGCAGTCATTCTGTCCTCGAGATTTTTCTTTGAAACAGTATGTACCGTGGAAGCGTTATGCTGATAATAAAAATACAGCGGCTCCTCTATGTACTCAAAGTGCTTAACCCTAAGCATCCATGTGTTACTTACTGCATTGTCTTCATAGAATATATCTTCAGGAAAAATCTTCCTGCTTTCACAGGGCTCATTTCCAAAAACAATATTTCTCTTATAGATTTTTACAACGAGACTTCCGGTATCAAGAAGAAGCTTTCTGTATTTCTCCTGGTCCATTACTCCTGTCTGATCTGCGTTGTTATTATGAACTATCTGTCCCGGCTCAAAGGTGTAGTGATCAACAAGACTATAATCACAGCCAACCATATCTGCACCGGTTTCATCTGCCTTCCCAAGAAGTCTCTCATAGTAATCGGGGACAACCCAGTCATCGGCATCTATAAATCCGATCCACTCACCCTTGGCAATCTGAAGCCCCATATTCTTGGCGCCGCCCTGATGGTGATTCTGGGGAGAATGAAGAGCCTTGAATCTATTAGGATAACTCTTTTCATATTCCTGCATTATGGCAAAGGAATTGTCCGTGGAGCAATCATCCACCGCAATTATCTCTATGTCTCCATTAGGCATTGTCTGCTGCACAAGCGAATCGAGACAGTGCTTTAATTTATCATCACCTGCCATATTGTAGACAGGTACTATCACGCTAAGTCGCATTAGTCTTATCTTCCGTAATCTCTATAGTTATCAGAGCCTGCTCAGCTCTTCATCAAAAACTCCTGCTGCCTGTTCCATATCGAAACGGTTATAGCGATGATCGATCCAGAACGCCAGCATATTATTGGAGAATTCTGCTGAAACCTCACATACCTTTGCGGCTTCATCAGATATAGGCCAAAGTACAGGCGCATATATTCCGCGAACTGCAAGTCTTCTCTCAAAACCGTCTCTTGTGATATTCTTGCCTTCTTCAGTAATTGCGCTTCGTCTCATAAAATCTATATCTAGAACAATAGGCAACATGAAGGGTGTATATGCATAATCTATACCGTACTCGGAAAGCTCAGTTTCTGTGAGGAGTCTGAAGGCTTTGCCGCAAAGAGGCAGGCTTTCAAGTCTCTTATAGAGATTTCTGTAATTCACATTTCTCCTTGCTTCCAATGTTCCGGCATCAATATCACTCAAAATATCTGCACTCATGTCAGAGATGTGATAAGGATCAAGGCCGTCACTTAAGGTATCCTCTGCATCAGAAAGAAGCTTTCTGTAGTGATCCTTAAGCTCATTATCTCCGTTTTCAAGATACTCTGTCTTTTCCTTTAAAGCCTCATATCTCATGGCAGAAAAATCTGTTTCTCCTGTAAGTGCACCCATTATGAATTCTTTTTTGCTGACAGCAAAGGCTCCGTCGGGAACACCAAGCCACTTTCTTATGCTGCCCACCTGGTAATCCGGAACATACTCATCTTTTCCATAAAAAGCATTATCCAGATATTTTTCGGGATTAAAAAGAATATGTGTCACATCCTCAATCAAAATCGCATCAGGATATTTATCCCTTAACGCTTCAATGGAGCCTCTTACTTCTGCAATTCCATAGAAATTCATAAGAAGCACTACAGGCGATTTTACATCACCGATGGCATCAATTAAGCTGTCTGTATGAACGGTCAGATTGTCATTAAGCCTGTAATATACCACCTTAAATCCGCGGACCTCAAAGGGTCTTACCATGGAGTCGCAGGAAAGTGCAGGCATAAACACTGTCTTCTTATCATCAGACAGATCATCAGCAATAATATCATCCGCAACAAAACCTATGGCATCTCTGCCGCATCTCAAAAACTCTATATATTTACCGCTCTTTTCAGCCTTGTCTGTAAAAAAGCTGATAAGATTCTTTCTGTCGTAATGCTCGGTTAAATTAAACTCACTTCCGATTTCATACATATCAATAATTCCTCCAGACAGATTAATTACATGATATACGAATTGCTTCGTGTCCCATGGCCTAGCAAGCATGTACGCATTTTTGCCTTTTGACACCTATATCATTATACATATTCAATACGAATGCGGGCAAGGGCGCTCTCTGCGTTCCTGGCTGCTTCGTCAGCATCCTTGCCGGTTGCGATAACATGTCCAAGTCTGTCACCGCTGTTTTTCAGACGCTCAGCTTTATCACCCGGGGCTTTGTACATAACAATTTCTTCTACGCCCGGCATTTTAAGCGCATCCTCCACACCCTCGATGGATTTGATGGTACGTACTTCATCATCTGAATCCTCTGCAAAAATGAATCTGATGGCGCTTCCGTTTTCCTTAGTTCTCTGCCACTTTACTTCTTCTCCAAGAGTAGATGCTATGCAGCAATCTATCATATCAACTCCCGTTGAAAGAGGCACAAGTCTTGAAGTTATATAATCTCCGCCAAGGCGTGCAGCTATCTCAACAAGCTTAGCTCCGGAAGGAGTAACCTTTATCTCAGTATGTGTAGGTCCGTCCTTTACACCAAGTGCCTTTATGGCCATAAGTGCAACTCTTCTGATGTCCTTCTGCTGTTCATCACTGAGTCTTGAAGGCTCTGTGTGCCCGGTTTCAACAAAGAAAGGAACCTCTGTAACCATCTTATCCGTAATGGTGATGATATGTGTCTCCCCTCCTACTGTAAAGGACTCCACGCTGACCTCGGGACCTGTCATGAACTCTTCAAGAAGGACTTCGCCGTTTCTTGAGTATTCATGGGTATATTCATATATTTCTTTGAGGGATTCCCTTACACTTTCATCACCTGCAAGCTGTCTGATGCGTCCCTTATTAACAAGAACAACGCCTCTGCTTGCTGCGTTATCAGCAGGCTTACTTATGAAAACATCCGGAAAATTCTCTGCCTTTTCAAAGAACTCCTCAAGAGAATCTGCCACATAAAAAGCAGGAATCGGTACTCCGCTTTCCTTCATTCGTTTTCTCATAGCAGCCTTATCTGTGGCGCAGATTGCATCCTCATAAGCTATATCACTTCTTTTTCCAAGCTGCTCATTTACCCATGCCACAGTTCTCACAGGCATGTCACTGGTGGAAGTGATGATATAGTCAGGCTCATACTTTTTGGCTGCTTCAAGAACAGCCTCTTTATCGATGGTGCTGATACACAAAAACTCATCCGCATCCTTAATTCCAACAGCCTCCGGATCGTAATCAAGAGCATATACATACAGCCCTTTTTCCTTAGCCTTTCTTATGGCAGGCACCTGCAATGCACTGGCACCTAAGATAAATATTTTTTTCATAATGTCTCCTTAAATGAGGTCAAAGTTCGATTAGCGCTTCTGCTATTCTGTCAGCGCCCTGTCCGTCTATAACCGCCTTAAGTCTCTCTCCAATCTCTGCTCTCTGATCTATGCCCATCTCGGAATATTTCCTCAGGGTAGTCAGGATATTCATGATGACAAGATTCTCATCATTTCTGAAGTCGCCGGCATAGGGAATCAGCTTTTTCTTTGAAAAATAAAGTGCATCCGGCTCCATGTTCTCCGCAAATACATAGCTCACAGAGGGAACACCCACAGCACAAAGCTCATATAATGTGGTTCCCGCAGGAGTTATGGCAACGTCGCAGCAGCCCATAATATCTGCCACATTGTCGACGTTCTGATGCAGGATCACATATCCGTCTTCGATATATCTTTGAACCTTATCTGACACTCTGTAGTATCTGCCAGCCAGAACATGAATCTTTTTCTTATCCTTATCTCTAAAGCCAAGCTCCGGCTCAGACAAAATCGCGGCGATCAAAACCTCCGACAATCCCCTTGAATCTGCGCCTCCTGTTGTAAGGAAAATATTGCTAAGACCTTCATCAAAGCCGTAAGCTCTGTGGGCTCCGGCGGAAGCCTCCTCATTTTCTCCTGCAACAAGATCGATATTCATAAGAAGCTCACCATCTGTTCCGTAGCGCTCTTCTTTTTGTTCCTCAGTCATTCCTGCCGCAAATGCCCTTCGCTTCCAGAACTGTTCACGAAGAGGAATGTATTTGGTTCCAAGAAGAAGCATCGGCATATCATCCGCATACTTTTCCTCATATCCAAGCTCCGGAGCTCCCGGGCTGTAATTGACGATAGCCTTAACGGGATATGTCTCCTTTAGCATATCGTCCATGTACATGATTCTGATGCCGCCATTTCGCAGCATCTCAAAATAAGGCACTGTAACCTGATAGCTGTCCACCAGAAGAGTTTTTATCTCCTCTTCCCTAAGGAGTGCCAAAAGAGCAGGTACTTCCCTCTCCATTCGTCTCCAGTTTGAACCAAGTACCACAACCTCATAGTCATCCCCGATATAAGGCAGAATATTGTCATCTGCGGACACAAAAACGACAGCGCACCCCATCTGCTTCAAACTCGCTGCTATGGTTCTGCAGCGCATGATGTGCCCTGTCGCCACTATTTCATTTGCATCTACACGAATCGCAATCTTATTCAAATTGGCTCCAATCCAGCGGCGTTCCGCGTGTTAGCTTAGTCTTAACTTTTTTGCCAAGCACCTCTTCATAGTACTTAGGCTTAATTCCCTGAATATTGTAGGAGCGGATACTTCTCACATTCTTATCAGTGAGTTCCTCGCCCTCTTCCACATCCTCAACTATAAAAAGTGATCTGCGGTTGGTATATTCACCTGCCTCAGCCTCGGTAGGACCATAGAAAACCTTACCAAGTGCAAGCTCAGCATCGTGAACACCCTTTATCATATCTGCAAACTCAGCAGGCTCCATTGAAAAAGCAGAGTCAGCTGAAGGAATATCCCTGCTAAGGCAGAAATGCTTCTCAATAACTACTGCCCCAAGAGCTACTGCCGCAATAGCAGCCGTACTTCCCATGGAATGATCGGAAAGACCTACCGGCACTCCGAATTTCTCACGCATATCTGTGATGGTCCTGAGGTTTAAATCCTCTGAAACTGTGGGATAAACGCTGCAGCACTTAAGCAGTATTATCTGATCGTTCCCCTGTGATCTAATGGCTTCAACAGCCTCTCTTATCTCTTCCTCACTGCCCATACCACAGGACATGATGATAGGCTTACCTGTAGCTGCAATATACTTAATAAGCGGAATGTCCACAAGCTCGAAGGATGCGATCTTGTAAAACTCCTCGCCGATATTCTCAAGATAATCAACAGACGTCTTATCAAAAGGTGTAGAGAGGAAATCAATTCCAAGCTCTTCGCATTTTTTCTTAATGGGCTCCATCCACTCCCAGGGAGTATAGGCCTCCTTGTACAGATCATGGAGATTGTAACCGTCCCACAATCCGCCGTGAATCTTAAAAGCCTCTGCATCACAATCTATTGTAATGGTATCAGCGGTATAGGTCTGTGTCTTAAGACAGTCAGCCCCTGCCTTGGCAGCCGCCTCAACTATAGCAAGCGCATTCTCAAGAGATCCGCCGTGATTGGCACTCATCTCTGCTATCATGTATGCTCTGTGATTATCTAAACATTCTTGTAATCTCATATTTCCTCATCCGTCTGCTTAGCAGACATCTTCTCCTGAGGGAGAAGGCTTTTATCGTAGTATTCCCTGCTCCGTAAGGAAGCGGTACTTAAGCTCTGCAAGTAACCAGTCGCTCTCATTATCAATATCCTGAGATTCCACAGGACTTATGATATAAGGAATCGACTTCTCCATTGTAGTATCCTTCTGGATACGGAATGCATCATTTCTGAAAATATAAAACTGTCCGCACTCATGGTACTGAGTCTGAAGATCCTGGCTTCTGGTCTCGGCATATTCCGGATGAAGCATCTTCACAAGGCCCTTATCATCTATGAAAAGACCACGCTGTGGAGGATAGGAAAACTCCTGCATGGGAACGATGGACTCCGCGCCAGACTTAACAAGCTCGTCCATGGCTTCTCTGAGCTTCCTTGCTGTTATAAAAGGTGCTGTAGGATAAATACAGCAGCCATATTCAAAGCTCTGTCCTCTCTTTTCATACTCATCAAGGACCTCTAACAAAACGTCTGCGGTGGTGGCTGTATCACTTGAAGTCTCCGCCGATCTGAAAAATGGCACCTTTGCACCTGCTGCCTTAGCTATCTCTGCGATTTCTTCATCATCTGTAGATACCATGACTTCGTCAAATATTCCGGACTGTATGGCAGCCTCTATAGAATAGTGAATGATAGGCTTCCCACAAAATACCTTGATATTTTTCCTGGGTATCCTCTTACTGCCGCCACGGGCTGTTATTATAGCTATTGCACTCATGTATTAACTCCGAATATATCTTATTTTCTGTAATAGCTTACGATCTTTTTAACCGCCTCTATTACATCCTTAGCATCATCATCCGACATTCCTGAATAAAGCGGAATTGTAATCATCTCATCATAGAGCTTCTCGGCATTAGGGCAAAGTCCCTTCTTATAACCAAGCTTCTCATAATAAGGGAAATAGTAAGTCGGTATATAATGCACATTGCAGATGATATTCTCAGCAGCAAGCGCATCGAAAAACTCCCTGCGGCCTATCTTAAGCTTTTCGGGAACTATTCTCAAAATATAAAGATGGCGTGTACTGTCACAGCCTTCTGTTTCCTTCTGAACGAATAACTCAGGCATCTGAGAAAAGGCTTCATCGTAAAGCTTCTTGATAGCCTTTCTTCTGGTCATGAACTCAGGAAGTCTGTCCATCTGACTGGAAATAAGACCTGCCTGAATATCTGTGATCCTGTAATTGGGAGCAAGCATAAGCTGCTCATAATACCAGGGGCCATCGGATTCGTGCTCCATCTGGGCTTCGTTCCTTGTTATTCCATGAGCTCTTAAAAGCATAAGCTTATCGTAGAACTCCTTATTGTCGGTAACAATCGCACCGCCTTCACCACCTGTAACAGTCTTAACGGCATGGAAGCTGAAGGTACTCATATCAGCAATGGTTCCAACATGGGCACCCTTATATTTGGTACCGACAGAATGAGCCGCATCCTCTATCATAACAAGGCCGTGCCTGTCACAGATCTCTCTGATCTTATCAAGATCACCGGTCTGTCCTGTGTAATCAACAGGAATAACAACCTTGGTCTTATCAGTGATCTTCCTCTCTATATCCTCGGGATCAATCTGATAAGTCTCGGGATCAATATCCGCAAATACAGGTTTTGCACCACAATAGAGCGCACAGTTGGCGCTGGCTGCAAAAGTAATGGGAGTGGTAATAACCTCATCACCCTCTCCAACACCTGCTGCAAGACATGCTACATGAAGAGCTGCGGTGTCATTGCTTATGGCTACTGCGTATTTGGCGCCCGTAAGCTCACACAGTTTTTTCTCCATCTCAGTTATTGCAGGGCCTGTTGTAAGATAGTCGCTTTTTAATACATCTACTACAGCTGCAATATCCTTATCATTTATGTCCTGGTGCGAATAGTATAATTTTTTGTCCCTAACGGGCGAACCCCCGCAAATTGCAGGGATTCCAATATTTTCATTATTCATTTATGCCCTTATCTGTCAGCTAAGCTGAACTTACATACAAATTAGTGATCTACTGCCTCGTGAAGTCTTGCTCTGATGTCATCTACGCTCATCCACTCTGTGTTATTGCCTGAGCTATAGACGAATCCATCTTCAACCTTCTTACCTCTGGGATCAGGCTTCTGTCTGTCATTGAAGGTAACCTGAGGATAAACAATATAGTGCTTATCAAATTCATAGGTAAAAGGTGAATCCTCAGCAGTAACCATGCATTCATCAAGCTTCTCACCGGGACGGATGCCAACCTCTCTAGTAGCAATTCCGGGACACATAGCTTCAGCCAGATCCTTAACATTGAAGGAAGGAATCTTGCTGATGAAGGTCTCGCCGCCCTTAGCCTCATCCAATGCCTTGAGAACCAGCTCAACGCCCTCCGGAAGACTGATCCAGAATCTGGTCATTCTGTAGTCAGTAATAGGAAGCTCCTTCTCACCCTTCTCAATAAGACTCTTGAATAACGGAATAATTGATCCGCGGCTTCCTGCCACGTTACCATATCTTACAATTGAGAAGTTAATATCTTTATTACCTGCATATGCATTAGCTGCAATAAACAGTTTATCGGAAACCATCTTGGTTGCACCGTAGAGATTAACAGGATTTACAGCCTTGTCGGTACTAAGAGCAACAACTCGCTTAACTCCTGTATTAAGTGCTGCATTGATTACATTCTGCGCACCATTAACATTAGTCTTAATAGCCTCATCAGGATTATACTCACACGCAGGAACCTGCTTAAGAGCAGCAGCATGGATAACGTAATCAACGCCCTCCATGGCACGCTCCATACGAGCGCCATCTCTCACATCACCGATGAAAAATCTCATCTGATCAGCATGTTCCCTATAAACCTTCTCATTGGACATAGTGAACTGCTTGTACTCATCACGTGAATATACAATGATCTTCTTAGGGTTGTAATGCTCAAGAAGATACTCTGTAAAGCAATGTCCGAATGAACCTGTTCCTCCTGTTACCAGTATGGTTTTATCATCTAATTTCATTTCTTACCTCTTTTCAAAGCATAATTCTAATAGATTATACTATAAAATAAGAAATAAATGGATACCTTTATTAAAAATAGGAAAATATGTGGCTAGTTTTCAGCAATATCTTCAGGCTTGCAGGAAAGAACGTCAGCCAGTTTTTTCACAATTCTATACTGAGCACGTGAAATATCACGCTTACCTTGCTCATAAGCGCAGATTGTCTCCACTGAGATCCCGGCCTTTTCTGCAAGCTCCTCCTGAGAAAGTCCCTCGCTCTTCCTATACTTGGCAAGCTTTGTCTCCAAATTATCTGCACTTTTTTCTTCAAAAAATTCTGAAAGCGTAATTCCAAATGCTATGCACATTTTCTCTATAGCGTCCGTTGGTGGAACAATCCCTCGGCCATACCATGTCGCCATAGACGACTGCGGAATATTCGCATTTTTAGCCAATCTGTATACAGACCAGCCCCTCTCATTTCTAAGCTCAGTTACTCTATTCAAAACATCAAACATGTTATACCTTCGTATGCAAATTTTTATTGGACATTAAAAATATTTTTATTGCGAAAGAGCGGGCAAAAATCGCCCGCTCCTTCTAAAAGTTATTGAGGAAAGTAATTCTATAAGAGAAATCTCTCATAAAGATCGGATTATTAAGGATATTACTTCTTAACCTTAACCTTAACTGACTTAGGCTGTCCGCCCTTAGCCTCAACGTTCTTCTTGGTATCCTTGTCAGCTACAAAAATCTTAGCCTTCTTGTTGATCTTCTTGAATGCGTTCTTTCTGATGATTACGTCCTTACCCTTGATAGTAACCTTCTTAAGCTTGGAAGCACCATTAAATGCATTCTTTCCGATTTCGGTAATGTTAGCCTTTACAGTAATCTGCTTGATGGACTTATTCTTCCTGAATGTATTGTCCTCAATCTTTGTAACTGTGTACTCTTTACCGTTAACTGTGATCTTCTCAGGAACTTCGTACTTGCCGTTCTTGATTGCTGTTGCAGGAACTTCCTTAATGACAGCTGTTCCATCTGCCTTGGTATCAACCTTCTCACCGGATACTGCATTAACGTTATTCTCTGCCTTCGGAGCCTTTGCAAGTTCAGCCTTAGCTGCGTCTGCATCTGCCTTAGCTGCATCTGCATTTGCCTTAGCTGTTGCTGCATCCTGGTTAGCCTTGTCAGCTGCTGCCTTCTGGTTTGCTGCATCTTCCTTAGCTGCTGCTTCGCCTTCCTTAGCTGCTTCAGCCTCAGCCTCAGCTTCATTCGCAGCATCTCTAGCAGCTTGCACGTCTTCAGGAAGTACCCATACACCATACAATGTAATGGAATCTCCGTCTTTAGCTTTAACTTTTTCGATAACCTCAGCTACCGGATGACCTGCTAAGAAATCAGGCTCTTCAGCTGTTTTTGAAAGTGCCCATCCTAAGAAGCGATAGCCTTCAGGATAGCCATCACCTGCCCATTCATTATCAGGATCAACCAATCCTGTTGTTGCTATATATTCATCCTGTACACTAACACTAGGAATCGCGCTACCAATATCACAGTTCTTATTATAAACTATAATATACTCAGACTCATTGGGTTCCCACTGTGCTATAAGTTCTACAGCCGCCGTTGTAGTAATAGTTGCTTCATCTGCATATTCTGTGTCGCTACCATCTACTTTCCAGCCCTTGAATGTCTTACCAGCAAGTTTATATGTATTCTTGGGAAGTTTTGTTGCAACACCAGAATCTACGATAAATGCTTCCATAGGAGTTGCAGTTGCTCCTCCACCATTAAAGGTTACTGTTACAGTTGCCTTTGATACAGCATAGAACGTAATCTCACGTTCGCTGATATCTGCAGTCTGAGGTTTATATGTAGAACCAGCTGCATATATAGTTGCTCCAGCTGCTTTTGCAGCTGCCTCACTACCATAAACCTTTCCTAGTGTCCAACCAACCAGTGCTTTATCAGCTCCAGGGTTATAACTGTCATTTAGAGTAACGTTTCCGTTCTTTGATACAGTACTTGTAGCTACATTTTCTCCATCTTTAGTTGTTTTATAATTTATATCAATGGTATCATCAGTACTTGCAAAAATTGCATAAAGCTTAACTGTAGCGTTCTTTGCCGTAAATAAATTCTTGACCTGAGTTGTAGCTAAATATTTGGGATTTACAGCTGAACTATTTGTATCCCAGCCCAGAGCAGTTTTGCCATTAACATCTGGTAAAGCTCCTATATTACTAATATCATCAGTACTATCATACGGTTTTACTTTGCTTCCAATTTTTGTACTTCCGTTATATAGTTCTACGGTAAATGTATCTTTTTCCCACTGAGCATAATATTCAGCATTTGTAGCTATAGTTTCTTGGAAACCATCTGCCTTTGCTATTCCGTTGCCATTAGCAAGTGTATTCCATCCTTTAAAATGATAATTCTCAGGAGCAGCAAAGCTATTGGTTACAGTAACTTTTTTACCAACTTCGTCTTTCATTTTAATATCATCTGGTTCATTTGATGCACCAGCTGGATAATTGGCTTTAAGAGTAACGGTAGCCTCAGCTTTTGTGCTATTCTCGAATACAGCAAAAAGATTTATGTTTTGGGGATCTGCCTTATCAATACTAATCACATCGCCTGTATTATACTCAACTTCGCCATCTGCTGTAGTAGACCATCCTTTAAACTCATAGTCATCTGCATTTGCAAACTGAATTTGATTTCTTGTGTTCATAGCAGTTTTAACTACTGAAGGCAAGGTAACACTACCGCCATCCACCTTTAATGAAACTGTATTATTGTCATCCCAAGGATTTCCTGTCTTAACTATCGAAATACCGGCAGTATTAACTGCTAATGATACTTTATTTGTATCTGCAACCCAATTGTAATACAAGGTTGCTTCTCTATCTTCTCCTATTTTTGCCAGAACATTATCTACATTATCAGCATATTTAAAGGTAAATCCTGTACCATCAGCTTTTGTATTCCACTCATAACCTTCTTTAAGAGTATAATACTTCTTAGATACTACAACGCCATAGTCCTGCGGAGATGCTAATGTAGTACTGGATATATCACTATATTTTCCCGTAATTGCTGAAGGCACCTTGCCTGTTGTAGCACCATTCTTATCAAATCTGATGGTATACATCTGTTCTTCATATACCGGTGTAAATACTATGGTTGCATTATCATAGTTAGTATCTTTATAAGCAAGATCTATCGCAGCAGACTGCTTTGCAGCACTATCACCAGCCTTGATTTCAAGTTCAGGGTCAGAATCCAGATTCCATCCTTTAAACACTTCATGAGGTTTAGTAGGTTCTTCAATTGCTGTCTCCAAAGCTTTTTCGTAGGATTTAGTTGCCAATGTTGTATTATTGGAATCTTTTATCGTAAGTATATTTCCTACATAATTACCAGTCAGCGTAGCTGTATTTCTTGGTACCGTTATATTTCCATACTTCATTGTGCCTGGAACCAAATCATTCTTTCCATCGTTCCAAACAAAACGATACCCGCCAGGTAAGTTCTTTGCGTTTTCAATAATTTCACCCTGACCCGGAAGGGGAGCGTCTGTGTCACTTATAGCAATCGGATTAGCTATCGTACCCTTCAAATTTCCACCAGTATTACCAACAGCAAAAGTAATCATATCGTCTTCTTCTGCATTACCTATAGGAGACGACGCCATAGCCGTTAATGGACTAACCACCAATGACAAATTACTTACGGTCAATGCACCGGCCAGTGCAAGTGACCACACTCTTCCATGTTTCTTCAACATAATATTCTATTCTCCCTTCATAAAAAAATTTTTCGTGCTAAAGATAATCTTTTATGTTAAATTCTTATCTTTAGCATATTTTATGTTCAAAAAAATGTTAATGTCAATATATTATTCTGATTATTAACACATTTTTAATAAAGTGAGTAACTATATTATGAAAATTTATGAATTTAACGGCAGAAAAAATATTTGCGGGGAAAGAATAAAGGAAGCGAGAAAGGCAAAAAGACTGACGCAGACTGATCTTTCAGCTCAGATTCAGACCAGAGGCATCTTTATGGATCAAATATCTCTTAGTCGTATAGAGAATGGCGCCCGTTTTGTTTCTGACTTTGAACTTAAGTGCATTTCAGAATTATTAGACTGTAGCATATACTGGCTACTAACCGGAAAAAAATAACGAACTATGCTGCCATAGCATAATTCGTTATCTTTTAACTCATATTAATTATTTGTTATCATTTTTGTGCCTTCACTATCTCACTGTTTTATTACGGGGAAAATATTGTTTTTCTTTTTTCATCCCCGTAATTTTTAGCCATTTTTCCGCCATTCTTACGTGGATGAATCTCATTTCTCTAAGCACCCCCGTAATCCTGAGCCTTTTTCCCGCCAATCTTACGTGGATAAATCACATTTTCCCATTCATCCCCGTAATCCACTTCACCATTTCCTGATTTTCTTACGTGGATAAATATTGTTTTTCACGATACCCACGTAATTCAAAACAGCAACTGTAAAAAACTAAAAAGCAGCTAATGATTGACCGACCTTCCATAAATCATTTGACACTACCATATTCCTCAAGCAATTTCTTATAATACAGCACGTTTGTTCGGGCAAAATCTTAAGATTTTCAGACCATTCGCAGCATAAGCCGTTTTCTTTCTTATCTCATAAGGGACTTGCTTTAACTTAAATTATTAAATTTTTATTAAACCGCTCCATTCTTATCTTTAGCACATTTTTACGGAATAAAGATGATACTTTTCCATTTGACGATGAGAGTCGCTCCATATTTTCTCATCACTAATACGAATGGAAGGTATCTGAGTATGAAAATTTATGATTTCCAGGGAAAAAAGAATATTTGCGGACTTCGCCTAAAAGAAGCAAGGAAAGAGAAAAAGCTCTCGCAGTTAGAGCTTGCTGAAGAGATGCAGGCAAGAGGTATCACACTTGAACGTGATTCTATCAGCCGCATCGAGATTGGCACCAGATTTGTTGCGGATTATGAGCTAATGATATTTTCACAGATATTAGAAAAAGACGTGGATTGGTTTCTAAGTTGAAGCCAATCCACGTCTTTATTTATATAGCAGCCGTAACTTCATAAGCTATGCCGGGGAACATATCCCTTATTATTCTTGATATTCTTCTATTTCAATTCATATACTGTCCACATGTCTTTTGCAGAAATCTTCTCGCTCTTTTCACTCTTTGAATTACAGCTTTCTATGATAGACAAAATCTCATCACGGTTATCATGGTCTGCTGCATACACAATGACTGTGTCTGCTTCTGTAAGCTCTGCATCGCTTATTGCCTCCGTGTCTGCCTCATTGACATAGTACAGCTTATCATACTCTAACAATTCATCCGTAATTCTCCATATGTTATCCGGAGTCGCATCATTGTACATAACCACCGCTTTTGCACCGGCCTCATTCATTTGCCTTGCATAAGCTATTCTCGAAGCATCCTCCGGATACAGGAAAAGTACGTTCCGATCAATAACAAGTCCCTTCACGGTTATAAGTATGAAAATCAAAAACGTAACAAGCGTAGGAATACCGATTTCCATGAGCTTTCTATGTCCCACAATAGCCCTTATTCCGACTTTAATAAAATATACTGCCAAAAGAAGGATTATAGGATAAATCGGCATCTCATAGCGATTCGAAGTATTACCAAGAAGCAGCGCTGTTTTGGCAACTATAAGAAAATAACCGGTAGTAGCCGCCACAAGAATTCTTATATGGGCTATATGAAGTTTATCCTTCTTATTCTTCATTCTTACGAAAAAGAATAATCCGATAAGAGCTATTACACTGATCGCAATAACAAGCCATGCAAATCCCGAAAGCAGGTAATCATCCGCAAGTCCCACAAAGAATCTAAATCGCTCCCATATATTGGAACTGTCAGTAAAAGCAGCCTGGGCTTCCTGTCCTCTGTAGCCTCTGAAAATATGCGAGAAGGATGCAGGATATAATGCCACAGCTCCTATAAGAGCCAGTGCGCAGCCACATCCATATACCAGCAAATACCCAAATCTCTCTGCCATGGAAGCTGCCTGCTGCGTGAACTCCTCATCACCAAGCAGTTCGCCGATTGACATATTCATAGGGCTCCTGTCAGGAGCTTCCGGCATTCCTGATGAATCAAGTTTCTTCTTTTTCTTCTTTGGCATCATGAAAAGGAACCATAATCCAAAGGAAAGCGACATCATTCCCATATAAATCAGGAAATAATACTGGGTACTAAAACCTAAAAAGCTGACAACCGCAATGCCCAGAACAATATTTACAAACCCTTTTTTGAATTGTTTATCAAAGGGCTTAGAAAGAACATAGCCCGTAATCTCATTTCCAACATAATATCTTTTTATAAGACTTATGAGCCTCATGTGGCAAAGAGCATAAGCAAGCACAAACACAGTGAGCCACATATACATTCTGATAAACAACACACAGGAAATGGTCATTGGATTAAAGCCGTAGGCAAACATCAGCACAAGCCTTTCACCATCAGCCATTCCGATGCTTCTTGCAAGCTTATTAAGAAGTAAAAAACTGATTGCAAAGCCTATCAGATTCAGCAAAATACCCTGCCACTTGGAAAATACACCTGCCGATATTGAACAGATTGTATGGAGCATATCGTAAAACAGCGGGGGATGCACATCCCAGGACTGCACAATGTGCACCAGTCCGTAATTAAATCCTTCCCCCGGCAAAACCACAAACTCATTTCTTATAGTCTCAGAATCCACCCACTCCCTGTCTGGATAATAGAAACCAAGACTTCTGTTTGTTGAGAAAAAGGAATAGTACTCATCCTGATGAAAGCCCGCTTTTTGCACACCAAAAACACAGATCGTTATGATCTGCATTGCCAGCATTATGATAAGTATTAAAGTGACTTTTTTTGAAAGTGTTTCCTTCATAGTTCTGCTTAATAATCTATTCCTTTTAGTTTTGCGTGGAGCTTTCTGATCCCCTTTGGCGCCACTGCCAGCATGATCAGATATGCCTTATTTTTCCCTGTAAGATATTTATTCGAAAGTATATCTCCAAAGTGTTTTCTTAAAAAGGCCACGACTTCTTTATTATAAAAAGCATTGTCTCCGGTCATCCTGCTGATCGGAATATGCAAAAGATAATCAAGTCTCTGGAAGAGGCAAAATCTCACAGCCACTTCTTTAAGCTCAGGAAAATCATTCTGTACAAGTCTGTAGGCCACATCGGAATTGCGAACTATATCAGTAAATACCGGAGGAAAATAATCCTTCTGATCGTTCTTTTTCCTGGTGTTGCTGCCTGTTCTGTAGAAGACATGATAATACTGTCCGGGAAGAATGGCCAGTTTTTCAACCTTCTTTAACATGTGTATCATCAGATAAAAATCTTCATTCAGTTCATCCTCGGGAAAGCCCCTGCAGACTCCTGTAAAGAGTTCTCTGCTTGTAAGCTTCGTGCAAAATGAAGCATCTCCCGTATGCATAAGAAGCGTTCTAAGATGCTCCTGTCCTGTTATTATCTTCTTGGCAGAAGGCGGGATACACACATCAGGAAGCCTTTCTCCGGTCTCTGCAATCTCATCTCTTGAAGCCTGCACCATAAGGAGCGGCACTCCATCATCGTCTCCCTCAAGAGCTGCCTTCATAAGCTCCTCATACATGGCAGGATCAATGTAGTCATCGGCATCAACAAAACCCACATAATCACCTGTAGCAACGCTAAGCCCGTGATTCCTTGCCTTGCTGCTTCCTCCGTTTTCCTGATGGATCACAACTATATTGTCATGGTTTTTAGCAAACTCCTGTATCTTAGAAAGTGTGCCATCAGTAGAGCCGTCATCCACAACAATAATCTCCATAAGCTCCTTCGGATAGGTCTGAGCACATACGGATTCAAGGCATTTAATTATAAGTTCCTCTATGTTATAAGCAGGAATTATTACGCTTATTTTCTTGGTAAACAAATACTTACTCCTCTATCTATTCCAGATGATTATCTTCCAGGAATCCCCTCCAAAATGGCGGCGCTTTTATAACCTCTGCTTCACTCATGGGCCCTTTTGCAGGGGCTGCAACGCTTCCTCCGGACATTATCTGATTACAGAAGGACAACAATCTTTTTGCTGCATTCTCTGCATTCCAGGAAGATACAATGGTCTCATAAGCGGCATTTTGAAATCTTCTTATCATGGTATCGCCACTATCTCCCGTCAGCATCAAAAGCTTATTCTTAAAATCCTTTTTGCTGCAACCATCAAAGGTAAGTCCGTTTTCTCCATCTCTTATAAGATAAGGGACAGCGCCGGCTTCTGAGGATGCAATAACAGCGCATGCACTGTTCATTGCTTCATTAACCACAGCTCCCCATCCCTCAAGATAGTTACTTGCAAAAATAAATACATGGCTTTTTTCCATGACCTCTCTTACTTCTTCCGGACTCTTTGAACCGCAAAGGGTTACACATTCAGTTAATCCAGCTCCCTTTATCCTACTCTCAAGCTCTGCAAAAAGTGGTCCGTCTCCGACCACATCTATATGAAAATCTATCTTTTCCTTTTTCAAAATACCTGCGGCATACAGTACAAACTCCGGATGTTTAAGCTTAATCAGTCTCGCAGCAAAGCATATTCTAAGCTGCTCTCCCCTCCTGTAAAGCATTGATGAAAGTTCATGATCATCATATCTTTTTAGCGGCGGGAAATATCCCCACTTAAACATCTTGTCAGGATATGCACCGATAAGTTTAAAATCTCCCGAAACGTAAGCTCCTGCACACAGCATGTATACAGGACCGTTTTTATATCTCACATGCTCATCATATTTCGCCATAAGTCCTCTTGGCGAAATAGCCTTCCATCTGCCTTCTCTGTATATCCTCTCGCTGACTCTGATAACAGGTCTGCCGGAATCCATTCTCTCTCTTATAAGCCTGTCCTCATTGCTGTCCTTGCTAAGACCTGTCCAGCCCAGCATCAAAACATCGCAGTTTTTTATATAATCAGCGCAGACATTTTCTTCTTCATATAACCTGTGCACATAGGGAAGGCTCTCTGAATCATCGCTCCATCCCATGGCCTTTCGCCCCTGCTCCATAGGCACAGCTTCAATAAACCTGAAGGAATCTCCAAGGTTTTTGTACATCTCATCACAGAAAGGAATCTGATGATGATTTATGAAGTTCGAAACGAAGGTTACACTTATCATTCTCTCGTTATTTCCTGATATATTTCTATAAGTCTTTTAAAATTGGCATCCCCATCATGGGTAATAAGTGCATGTTTTCTGGCATTATCACCGTAAACAGCAGCTATCACGGGCTCCCTGAAAATCTGAATCACACATTTTGCAAGATCATGTGGATTGCCTTCTTCAAACAAAATTCCATCAACGTTTTTCTCAAGCATACTTGGAATACCGCCCGTATTGGATGCAACAACAGGCACTCCAAGAAGCATTGCTTCTGCAAGGGAGTTAGGTGAATTCTCAATGGTTGATGGACAAATGAAAAGATTACTCTTAAGGAGCTGCTCCTTCATCTGCTCAGCTGAAAGCTTTCCAAGCATTATTACTTTTCCGCCAAGGCGGTTTCTTCTTATCAGTTTCTTTAGATATTTACCGTATCCTGAAATGCGAATGGCAAGAGGATACTTACTTTTCCCGGAAGCATCCTTCTGCTCATCGGGCACTGTTACTGTCTTACGTTTTATCTTGCCTATAACGCTGTTACCAGCAACATAGATTTTCGTATCCGGGAATTCAGCAAGGATCTCAGGCATTGCTTCCAGCACAAAATGGAAGCCCTTTAAGGGATAGTCACCCTGAGATAAAAAGATACTGTGAGTAACTGTATTCACAGATCTCCAGGTACCTTTATAGAAGGTCGATCTCATGGTTTCATTCATATGATGATAAACCGCAGACGGATTTATTTCAGAAGTAACCCGTTTATCAAACTCGGTTCTTCCTGTGATGTGTCCCGCAAGTGAAATTGCTTTTTTCTCAGTCTCGCCCCTTAACCTGAATTTCTCCATCTGTTGAACGAGGCCATCATTTTTATATTTATCCCTGAAGGTCAGATCATTCTGAACGGACTCCGGGAGATGCGCCATATATACCTTCGCTATCTCACTGCATACACCCTGAATTCCAAGAAGTGTTCTGTCCGGTCTTCCAAAGGCCTTTTCTGCAGCAAGATTGTGTGGAAACTCTGTTCCAAAAACATGGATCATGTCAGGCTTAAAGTCGTCAATTATCTCCTTAAACCTGTCTTCCAATTTTTCATCATATACCTCAGGTGAATTCAGATTCTCATTAAAGCCATAGAATCTGACACCATCAATTTCTTCCATACCAAAATCGCCCGGAAAACTAATTCCGAGCTGAATTTTAACTGTATTCCTGCCTGCCTTTAGCTTCTCATAGGCACCTGAAAGCCATCCCTCTCTGTCTGACCAGGGAAGCCCCTTTGCCTTTGCAAAAGCAGGCAGCATTATATTACATACCCACAAAACTCTCATACTAAGACTCCTTCGCTATAGCAAGCGGCATAGCATTGCTGCTTACTACATGAGCGATTATTTTCGCCCATATATAAGGCTTTTTATTTTATTATAAAAACCTGCGGTCTTAGGATTCTGCGCTATTTTTGTACGGACAGGAGCCAAAGTAAGTGCTCTTATCATATCGTACTTCTGAATCTGTGACCTGCTGAGATACAAATGAATGATCTGTTCTCTCTCCCTCTCAGAAATCTTCCTGTTCTCCACAGTTTCCGAAAATCCGCCGCCCTCATAATCTGCTATAAGCATCCTGAGATATACGGTCTGAGCCTTCTCCACATACACACATCTGAGAAAATGCTCATAGTCCGCACGCACTTTCCAAACAGTATCGAACTGATATCTGAACATAAGTCTCATATCATAAAAACAAGCCTGATGCGAAGGCACATTTCTATAGCAGGCAAAATCATTTATCTTAGGAACAGATGAAACCCTCTGTCCTGTCTGCATCTCAAAAATATCACCATAGTATATGGCAGGAAGCGTAGTGCCAAGGCTCTTTATCGTATTCGTTATCTGCTCGTATACCTTGGACAAAACAAGAGCGCTTGAAAAAATATCTCCGCAGTTAAGGAAATAAATGAACCCCGGGACTTCTCCGGCACTTATCTCTGTGCCATAGTCTTCTTTTATATTCTCTACAGCAATATTCATGGCATCATAAATACCATGATCCTTGCCTTTAATGATCTTTGCCCTTCTATCAGGGGATTCTCCCGAGGCTGTAATTCCCAGCATCTGGGCAGCTTTTTCAAGAGATCCGTCAGTTGAACCGCCGTCTTTTATCACGATCCTGTAATCGTCAAAGCTCTGCATTTTTATGCTGTCTATGGTTTTTATAAGATCATCACCTGCATTATAGGCAACAACTATTATTGTAAAAAATGGTCTTTTCATATTCATACCTCAATAAACAGGGTTTAAATCAGCCAAAGCCTCTCTCTGATAAAGTCGCAGGGAGCTCATGGAAAAAGATTGTCTCATAGGGCAAAACTCTTACTCCGTCATCAGCTGCCCTTCTCATGTACATAACAAAATACAATGCGCAAAAGACTATGACAGCGATTTTTGCAAGAAGCTTCATGTTAACTCTGGACCTGATGTCCTCCTTCATCCTAAGAAGAAGTGCGGGTACAAAGAGAATCTGTGTAACTGTAAGGTAATATGCGATTCTGGAAACAGTAGGCAAGAATGAGCAAAATACATACAGTGCAAAAGCGCCGAAATTGCACATAAAGTAAAATCTCATACGCTTGTCGTCAAACAAATCTTTTCCAAGAACGTAAATCGCAAATACCATAACGGCAAGGCATCTTAATATACTTACTTTGCTGGTACCGCCGCTTAAATACTCTGTACCTTCATAGGAAGGATAAATCTTAATTGCAATCTTTAAATATATGTCCTTCAGAAACAGTGTCGAGATACAAAGCACTCCAAAAGCACCGTACATCCACCTCTTCCATCTGTATGCTGCCAGCGGATAAAGCACCAGAATCACCAGTAATGACTTGTGAAAAAGTGATCCCAAAAGCACCACCATCACAAATGCCGGCCAGTCTCCTTTAAGGCAAAATCTCATGGCCATAAGAGCTGCTCCAAGAGCAAGGTAATATCTCACCGTGCTTATGGACTGAAAATAATACCCAAGCAGCATGAACATCATAAAGGACATCCAGAAATCTTCTGATTGTCTGTATATCTCGCCAAGAAAAAGTGCTACCGTAACTGCCGCAAAAATTGCGAATACCGCCACATAATTCTCAAAGCCCGAAAACCTGTAAACGATCTTCGTCAGGGCATTGAATCCCCACTCTGTGGGAACAATGGCATCACTGTAAGCTCTGTGCATAATTTCCACATACTTACTGTAGTCATTACCCACATTCAGTCTTATGGCGGATATTCCCGTAAGCAGCACAAAAATGGCCAAAAGCCCCATACGGCTTTTTAGCTGGCTTCTGGTAATTCCACAATATACATAATTGTAATCATCCCTCACCAGGGCCGGTGTCAGCTTCTGCTTTGACTTTACAGTTAATGCTATAAGCAGAACCGAAACCGTCAGTAACAGGTAAATAATCATAGGTTCACCACAATGATGTTGAAGCTTATCTACGCGCGTCCTTTACGCCTCTTCTCATGATCAAAAAGCACCTTGGCAGCGATATCTCTTTGCACAGCTGCTTTTTATGCGCCACCAAAAATCTCATGCACATAGGTACGGCAAGCTGTCCATACAGGTAGTGATACAGATATCCTCTGTCATAGAAAAACTTCTCGTTATATCCCGAAAACCATGTGGAAGGACGACCTCCCTCCTCATGTCCAATCTGGATATTTGTTTTATAAATCCTGATTCCCTTATCAAGGCAGTCCTTTATAAAAAGAGAATCCTCTCCGTTACTGAATTTAGCACCGCCTCCAAAAAGAAGTGAAAAGGTAATCGAATGCTTGTGAAGCTTCTCTCTCCTTGCGATTATGGCATATGCAGGATATCTTCCGTAATTCTTATAGGTCACTCTGGCAAACTGGGAATTGTGATAGGTTTCTCTCCCCTTGGCCTGCTTCACATTAAACATGATCATATCGGCCTCGGGATGAGCATCAAACTCCTTCTCCACAAGAGCAGTATATCCATCATCAAGGACAATATCTTCATCACAAAACTGCACAAGCTCATGATCAGCGCGGAGTAGCGCAAGGTTTCTTGATAGCCCCACACCCTTCTCGTTGCAATTAAAAATCTTAATCTTATGCCCATTATAGCTTTGCTCTAAATAGCCGAATTTCATCTTCTGATTGATGATGATGGCATCGGACTGAATATTCATTTTTACCGGCAGTCTGTCCGTATCCTCAGACAGCGCCGAAACTAAAAGCTGAATTCTTGACATATCAAAGCCCCAAATATTGTTCCATAAACTTCTTATCCGCATCTACAAGTATCATACCAAGTACGGGACATCCAAGCTTTTTAAGCTGTGATATCAGATGCGCAGTCATAGCTCCGTTTCGCTTTCCGGCACGAATCATGATAAGTGCACCGCCCACAGTCTTCAGACTGCCTTCCGCATCTTTGTTATCTCCGGGAAGCGGCATGGGAACATACTTAATTTTCTCGGAAACAGTGCTTCCAAGAATTCCTTTAAGTTTATCAGTATTCCTGGTGGCAAGCTCAGCGT
Source organism: Butyrivibrio sp. AE3006 (assembly GCF_000424165.1). Classification (NCBI taxonomy): domain Bacteria; kingdom Bacillati; phylum Bacillota; class Clostridia; order Lachnospirales; family Lachnospiraceae; genus Butyrivibrio; species Butyrivibrio sp. AE3006. The sequence goes on from NZ_KE384145.1 coordinate 206,466, forward strand.
TACCTCTGTCATCGACACAGAAAACCGCTGCTTCGGATATACTTTTCATGTTAGCTTCATAGGCTGAGAGCAGCTCATTTCTGAAAAATGAAGGCTCCTCCTGGCCATCCCTTGTGATCACTCCAAAAACAGGCAGACGATACCTTCTCTCTGCATCCTCAGGAATATATATGGCATCATTCATAGACTCAAGAACAAGCTCTGCCAGTACAGCTATAATAAATCCTATAACTGCGCCAAGAATTATTGCTGTAAAAATCTTATCAGATACGATCTCCAACTTTACCTCAGACCTTCCAAGAAGCTTTATCTGATCAAAAGCCGTGTTGACCTTACCATAGTTTACAAGTGCATCATTCATGGCTACGGTCAGAGCTTCGGCAAAATCCTTATCTGTATTTTTTACTGTCAGCACCATAACCCTGACATCAGATGGAATATCCGCACTTACGCTGTCAGCCACAACATCGGCAGTGACATTGTCATAGCCTGCTGCCTTGAGCCCCTGGATAGCCTCACCAACTATAGACTCATCTGTCTTTATGAGAGTGTTCCAGGTAAAGGCATTGTAATAGTCCACCTGAGTTCCCTTATTCTCATCATAAGCAAAATAAATATAAAGTGTGGAATCCGTATAATAATTCCTGGGAGCAGCAAAAACAACGTTAGCCAGAAAATATATAAGTCCGCCTACAGCAGCTCCTGCCACTGCAGCCATGATAACAACCCAAAGTCTTGATATTAATCTTAAATAGAATGCTCTAAGGTTTATAATCTCACTGTCGTAATTCTCAGTTTTTCTACTCATAGTCAGGCGACTCCTGTCACGTAGCGTTAAGATCAGTTATTCTCACTGTCCTGTTTGAGAGCAGTAATCTGCGTCTCTTCAACACCCTCTGTGGCATCAGGTGTAAACAGTATTTTAAGTGTCAAAAGCATAAGTTTAAAATCGAGCCATACTGAATAATTCTCTATATATGCAAGATCGAGCTTCAACTTGTCATAGGGCGTAGTATTGTACTTACCGTATACCTGCGCATATCCTGCAAGTCCTGCTTTCACCTTCATTCTGAAAGCAAACTCCGGCATGGTCTCCATGTACTGCTCAATGATCTCCGGTCTCTCGGGTCTTGGTCCTATAAATGACATATCTCCGCGAAGGATATTGAACAGCTGCGGAAGTTCATCAATTCTGACTGCTCTTATGAACTTACCGATAGGTGTGATTCTGGAATCGTTCTTGGTGGCGAGTCTTGCAACACCGTCCTTTTCAGCATCCACACGCATGCTTCTGAACTTCATGATCTTGAACTGTCTCTGATTCTCTGTGCACCTTATCTGCTTATACAGCACCGGGCCACCGTCATAAAGCTTGATTATGATAGCTGTGATCAGCATGACAGGTGAAGAAAGCACAACAAGTATAAGAGCGCATATAACATCTACCATTCTCTTGATGGCACGTTCTTCAATCTTAAGGTAATACTCTCTAAGAAGAAGTACCGGAGTATCAAACAGATGCATCTGAGTTGAACCCTTTACCAGAACATCCGTAATCTTGGGCATCAGATATACCCTGATTGAATGTGCGTACAGGAACTTAAGAAGCTTGTTTCTGTCCTGGGTGGGAATATCCCAAATAACAACCGCATCATATCTTTCAAGGCTTTCCTTCTCGATCTTTTCAATGCCTTCCTTGATATTCATGCACTTTACAATATTATATTTATCTTTTCTGGAATTGAATTTCCGAAGGATATCATCAACCGGGTATTCCCCGCTTACAAGAAGCATCTGTCTTGCAGGGAAAATCGAACGGTACAGCCAGTTGGTACAGACAGCCCATAAAAATGAGATGATCAGCTGAATAGCCAAAAGCTCAAGCATAGGAACAATCCTTACCAGCTGAAGTCCAAACAATGATATCTGGAAATATGAAATTACATTTACCATTAAAAGGGCAAATATCTGAGAAAGGAAAATATCCATTGATTTCAGATATCCTATCTTCAGCCCTCCGTAGGTATTAGATAAAAAGAGTAATAAAACAAAATAGATCGCTATTACAAGCAGGTGTCCACGAAAATAAAGATGGAGTCCGGGACCTACATAATAACCGCCAGCATATCTTGGTTCATGAACCAGCGGATAATATACTTTAAGCCAAAAGAAGGCATATACTGCCGTCTGCATGGAAAGACCTATGAGTCCAAGACATAACACAAAAATTCTCTTTATGGATTCAACCTGTTTCATACAATATCCCTTTAGATTCCTGTCACAGTCTCCTCAGTGTAGCACGCAGCCCCCATGCCACGAGATAAAAAACACTGGAAACAGCTGACAATTCTGCAATATTTCTGTATAAACCCCAAATACGTTTAACTGCTTTCAGCTTATTGGATGAAAGTGACTTGACAGGTCTTCTGTAGACCACAAGAACCTCATCCAAACCGTAAGCCGTAATACCACTTTTTAATATTCTCCACCAGGTGGCTGTATCCTCACTCTCAATAATGGGCATGTGGATCAGCTCATCCGGAATAACTCTCCTGTCCATCAAAACCGTGGACGTAAAAATAATAGTCCTTGATAGAGCCTGCTTATAAGCTAAGGTCTTTGGAACATGCACCACCTTACCGGTAGGCTTTGCGTTTTCATCGCCAAATTCATAAGCTGTAAAAACAAAGCCTGCATTGTTCTCCTTCATAAAAGCCAGCTCTTTTTCGAGCTTACAAGGATCCCAGATATCATCAGCATCAAGAAATGCTATATATCTGCCCTCCGCAGCATCTATGCCTGTATTTCTGGCAGCCGCAGCACCTTCGTTTTGCTCCTTGCAAATAAGCTTAATACGCTGGTCATCTGCTGCCTTCTCCCTAATGATGTCTTCACTTCTGTCATTGGATGAATCCAGCACCAGTATCAGCTCAAAGTCACTATAGGACTGCTTCTGAACCTGTTCTATGGTCTCACCGATAAAAGCCTCTGCTTTATAAACAGGAACGATTATACTGACTTTTGTCTCTGAGGTGATTGCCCTGCTCATCAAATCTCTTCCTTAACAATGTAAATAGGTCTTTTCTTAACCTCAAGGTAGGTCTTACTGAGGTACTGTCCCAAAATTCCAAGGCAAAACAGCTGCACACCACTTACAAGACTGATAATACATACAAGTGACGGCCATCCGCTGGTGGGATCTCCGTATACTGCCTTTCTGACAATGGTGACTATAATAAGCACCGCTGCAAGGAAGCAGAAGAGAACGCCAAGAACTGAAGCCACTGCAAGCGGAACAGTTGAAAATGCTGTAATTCCATCCAGTGCGTATATGAAAAGCTTCCAGAAGGACCACTTGGTCTCTCCCTTCTTGCGCTCAATATTCTCATACTCAAGCCACTTGGTCTCAAAGCCGACCCATCCGAAAATGCCCTTGGAGAATCTGTTGTACTCCTCCATGGAAAGGATAGCATCAACAAACTGTCTGGTCATAAGTCTGTAATCTCTTGCACCGTCTACGATCTCAGTCTTGGACATTCTGTTGATAAGACTGTAGAATCTTCTGGCAAAAAATGATCTGATCGGCGGCTCGCCTTTTCTGGTCACCCTTCTTGTGGCAACAGAATCAAAACCATCATTTACGATATAGCCGTACATCTCAGGCAAAAGAGCCGGTGGATCCTGCAGATCGCAGTCCAGCATAACGACATAGTCACCCTTTGATTTCTGAAGGCCTGCATAAATCGCAGACTCTTTTCCGAAATTCCTTGAAAAGTTAATAAGGTGTACTCTCTCATCACGCTCATGAAGCTTCTTCACTTCGGCCACAGTGTGATCTTTTGATCCATCATTGACATAGATAATCTCAAAGTCCACATCATGCTGCTTAAAGAAGCTCTCTGTCTTCATAAGCTCATCATAGAAATCTGTTATATTTTCTTCTTCGTTATAGCACGGAACTATAATGGTAAGCAGTTTCATCTTATCTCTCCGCTCTCATTGGATTATTAAGGAAATCGTCGTATGCAAGTCTAATACCATCTTCAAGCTCTGTCTTATATGTCCAGCCAAGTCCTGCTGCCTTAGACACATCAAGAAGCTTTCTGGGTGTTCCGTTGGGCTTTGTAGCATCCCACTCAATCTCACCTTCATAACCAACAACCTTAGCGATGGTCTCAGCAAGCTCTTTAATAGTGAGCTCTTTACCCGTTCCGGCATTGACTGTCTCATTACCGCTGTAGTTATTCATAAGGAATACACACAGGTTAGCAAGATCATCAACATAGAGGAACTCCCTTAAAGGTGATCCGTCACCCCAGCAGGTTACCTTTTCAAGTCCTGCCTCCTTAGCCTCATGGAATCTTCTGAGCATAGCAGGAAGAACATGAGAATGTGTAGGATGATAGTTATCGTTTGGACCATAAAGGTTTGTAGGCATTACTGAGATATAATCTGTTCCGTACTGTCTGTTCAGGAACTCGCAGTATTTAAGACCTGATATCTTGGCAAGTGCATAAGCTTCATTGGTCTTCTCAAGCTCGCTTGTAAGAAGGCAGCTCTCCTTCATGGGCTGAGGTGCCATTCTGGGATAGATACATGATGAACCAAGGAATTCAAGCTTCTTACAGCCATTTCTCCAAGCTGCGTTAATAACGTTCATCTCAAGGATCATGTTGTCATACATGAAATCTGCAAGCGCACTCTGATTAGCTTCAATTCCGCCAACCTTAGCAGCTGCAAGGAACACATACTCAGGCTTCTCCTTTGCAAAGAACTCTTCAACCTGATCCTGTCTTGTAAGATCAAGCTCCTTATGAGTACGTGTGATTATATTAGTATAGCCCTGCTTCTCAAGCTCTCTTACAATAGCTGAGCCAACCATTCCGCGATGTCCTGCTACATATATTTTTGCATTCTTTTCCATATCTGTATTTCTCCATATAAAAATAATTCAACACATTATTTTACCTTATTTTCGCATTTATTTCCACTTACCCGGGATCTGCCGGCTCAAAGCCGGCACGGATATCGCTTCCTATGAGCTTAAACCCGTCAAGACTCGGCGCTGACGGAAACGCATCATAACCTGTTCTGTCACCGCTTACAGGATAGTAGAAGGCAATTCCTGAAATCTCCTTTTCCTCTACCTCATAGCTATTGTAATCCTGCTGCTTTACAAGGTATGAAGGATTGAATCTGCGGGCATCCTCAATTCCGAAATAAATGCTCTTATAGGTTATGAAAAGTACAAACAGCGCAAACACAGCCTTGTGCATGTACTCATATTTCGCAAGTCCCATCCTGTCATAGATAAAACATGCAAACCGCCCTATAAGTATCACAGCAGGAAGCCAGAGATAAACACATCCATATCTGATAAGCGGAGATGAGAAAAGCCAGTAGCAAAGTGATAAATAGGCGATGCCTTCCAAAAACAGGAAATCAGATAGAGCCACCGCCTTCCTGTGACTTAGCTTAAATACATTGCTTCCGCCTTTTCCTTTCCCGGATGTTCTGCCCACAAGCATATAATATATACAGCAGCCTGCATAAACAGGAAGGCAAAGAGTATCAAGAAGTAGCATCAGTTTGTTGAAGGTCCCAAGGGATGACACCCATCCAGGAAACCATTCCTTAAATGGTACTGCGTAATCTGCCACATTTGTAAAGCCTCTGCCGTATGCAATTATCTCATGGGCATCCGAAACAGCCCTGTCAATTGGCACCTTCCAGGCAACCGTAAAAATATCAATCGCCGTAAATGGATAAACCAACCACCCTGTCAGAATCATACTCCTAAGTACAAAAGGGAAAGAAATAAAGAATCCTATAAGCACAAAGTACAGGATAGGTCTTACTGCCCCTGATTTCCTTCTGGTAATCAGTCTGTGGATCGGATAGATCGCCAGTAAAAACAGCGGAGCTGCCGACAACTTTATGGTTGCTGCATACAACGCAGTCATACTCAAAAACGCATGTGGCAAAAAGGATCTTTCATGAATCGAGTAAAGATCAAGCCAGTGGATCACTATGTAGAACACCAGCGTAGTCATGTAATAATCGGACGCAGGTGATACCATCTCATCAAATATTGTGAACAGATAATAGATCGCAAGAATCCTTGCAAAATCAGGAAGTATAGGATAGCGCCTTCTCACTATCTGCACGATATCCGCACACTTTATCGCAAGGAGCAGCGCAAAATAACCTGCCATGGTATGAAGGGATTGTCCCATGAAGCTCATACTAAAAAGCGCAGAAAGCGCAAAAGAAGAGCTGTTATAGCCAAGTCGCAGATGCAGATTGCCAAGACCTTTTATTACACCGTATTCCTCAATCCATCTGATGGCCTGAGCGTGATACAGATCGGTGTCATAATGCATAAGACCGTGGGAGGTTGCATAAGCAAGAACCAGCGTTATAACAGCATAGATTACTACTATTTTTCTGTCAGCCAGCTTTGAAAATAGGTCCGTTAAACTTGAAAAAAGTTTATCCTTTTTCAAAAAAACAATAAGCAGGCAAATGCCAATATATAGAATATTGGCAATGATGCCCACTTTATAAACAATACTAAAAAGCTGCGCATAAGAAGTCGCAGCTATTATACCCGCAATAAGATAACTCTCATGATACCTAACCTCATATATGCTCTGCTTTTTACCTTTAAAAGTGAACATATGAGGATTATTTACGACAGACTGTAATATTGCGAATCCCCAAATATATGTAGTTACTATTACATAAATCCAGTTAAGTAAAACCGACAGCATTCACTGTCTCTCCCTTATTTTAAGATGTATTCCTTCATGTATTTCTCAATTGCATCGTGCCAGTCAGCAAACATGAAATCGGAAGTAAGCTTAAGCATATAGTTCTCAAGAATTGAATATGCCGGTCTCGGTGCAGCCTGAGGATTCTTCTGAGCGTACTCAGCACTTGTAACATGATTAACATGTGTGCTCTTTCCGGCGATGCGGAAAATCTCCTCTGTGAAATCAGCCCAGTTGGTATCTCCTTCACAGGTACCATGGAAAAGACCGTAGTTCTCTGTTTCAAGAAGGAAATGAATCGCTCTTGCAAGCTCGTAGGTGCTTGTAGGTGTTCCAAGCTGATCGCATACAACGCTTACTTCATCAAGCTTCTCAGAAAGCCCCATCATAGTCTTAACAAAATTCTTACCATCACCGTAAAGCCATGCTGTTCTGATGGTGAAATATCTGCTTGCGAATTTCTCAACAAACTGCTCTCCGGCAAGCTTGGTAATACCATACTTGCTGACAGGGCCCGTCTGATCAAACTCTGTATAAGGACGTGTTCCGTTTCCCGCAAAAACATAATCGGTTGAAACATGCACAAGCTTTGCACCAACTTCACTTGATGCTATAGCAAGGTTTCTGGGACCGATGGCATTGATCTTATATGCCAGATCAACATCCTTCTCCTGTGCATCAACAGCAGTATATGCAGCGCAGTTGATAATAGCGTAGGGCTTTACCTCTCTTACGAGACCTGCAACCTTATCAACATTTGTGATGTCAAGGGGAGTTATACCCTCGCCTTCAAATACATCAGTATTTACCAGCTCATACTCTCCTGACTTACCAAGCTCAAGATTTATGGCTCTTCCTAACTGTCCATTACAACCTGTAACTATAAGCTTTTTCATATCTTACCCTTTCGATTCAAACTATACGGACGACAAAGCTGCCGTCCGTCAAATTTCAAAAATATTATTCTCCAAGACCACTCTCTATAGCAGCTACAAGAGCATCAAGTGCTTCCTGCTCATCAGGGCCTTCACATTTGAATTCAAGCTCATCTCCACACTTAATACAAGCTCCAAGTACACTAAGCACACTCTTTGCATTAGCAGAGTTGGGACCATACATAAATGTGATATGCGATTTGTAGTTCATCGCGACTTTACATAAATTCCCGGCAGGTCTAAGGTGCAGACCTGTAGGGTTCTTAATAACAACTTTTCTAGTAACCATAGTATAACCTTTTATAATCAGAGCATTACATTCTGTATAAGCTCAGCCAGTTTCTTTGCTTCTTCTTCAATTATCTTCTGATCCTTGCCCTCGATCATTACGCGGACAAGGGGTTCTGTGCCTGACGGTCTGATGAGAACTCTTCCGTCTCCGGCAAATTTCATCTCAAGAGCATCGATTGCATCTGCAATTTCAGGATACTCCATGTAGTGATCCTTCTTATGTGTAGGCACAGTAGCATTGTAAAGTGCCTGAGGCATAACCTCCATGACAGATGCAAGCTGTGAAAGCTTCTTGCCTGTATCCTTCATAACCTTAAGCAGGTGAAGGGCAGAGAGAAGTCCGTCTCCTGTAGTATTATCATCAAGGAAAATGATATGTCCTGACTGCTCACCGCCAAGGTTCGCACCAATCTCTTTCATTCTCTCAAGAACATATCTGTCTCCAACCTTAGTCTTCTCAATAGTGATGCCTTCGCGCTCACCCATCTTGAAAAATCCCAGGTTACTCATTACTGTAGCAACCACAGTATTATTCCTGAGCTCGCCGTTATCCTTCATGTGCTTTCCGATGATAGCCATAATCTCATCACCGTCGACCATCTTACCGTTTTCATCAACAGCAAGGAATCTGTCAGCGTCACCGTCAAAAGCAAGACCGATGTCAGCCTTTTCTGTAACTACGCGGCCCATAAGCTCTTCCATGTGAGTGGAACCACAGTTGGCATTGATGTTGGTTCCGTCGGGATTGGTGTGAATAGCGATAACATCAGCTCCTGTCTGTCTCAAGGTCTCAACAGAAGTATATGAGCTGGCGCCTTCAGCACAGTCCATTACAATCTTAAAGCCGTCGAGGTGAACATCAACACAGTGAAGGTTGTGATTTATATACTCTTCTTTTGCATCGGGACGGTTCTTGATCTTACCAATGCCTGCTCCTGTAGGCATCTTAACGCCTTCCATATTGTTGCGGATAAGCTCTTCAATCTCATCCTCCATGGCATCGGGAAGCTTAAAGCCCTGTCCGTCAAAGAATTTGATACCGTTGAATTCCATAGGGTTATGTGATGCTGAGATAACAACACCTGCATCTACCCTGTACTTCTTGGTAAGATAAGCAACTGCGGGAGTCGGAAGAACTCCTACGTTAACTACGTTAGCTCCTACTGAGCATGCGCCTGCCATAAGTGCTGCAGCAAGCATATCACCTGACAATCTTGTATCGCATCCAACCATAATAGTGGGTTTATGCTTATTCTCCTTAGACAGAACATAAGCTCCTGCCTGTCCAAGCTGCATAGCAAGAAGTGGTGTAAGCTCATCATTAGCTACGCCTCTTACTCCATCTGTACCAAATAATCTAGACATACTACCTCCAAAAATTACTCTTCTTTAGTCAATCTGACTGTTACTTCCGCAGAATCACTTGTGGTCACACCACCGGGCAGTGAAAGTGCAATAGTCGCACTATACTCTCCGGACAGATCATCCTGATCCTCTGCGTCATCTGTGAGACTTGAAACATCTATTGTTCCTGTAACCTCAGAGGCTCTTGTTCCTCTGATTGTTGCCTCAAGTCCTTTTATCTTGATTTTAAAGCTCTCAGTTTCATCTGATACTATCTCTGCCTGATAGCCTTCAGGAACATTCATAAGCTCTACCTGACCAAAAGGTATCTCGAGCTCATTTTCAAGGGTTGCTTCGATATGTGCAACAACTGTAGCTATTCCGTTGAAGTCCTCATCACCAAATGATACGTTGCCGGGCAGATATCCGGACAGATCTATGGTAGCTGTAAGGTCTCCTGTAAGTCCTGTAATATCAAGTGATGTATCTGCTACAATGATTTCTTCAATCTTGTTAAGCACCGACTGTCTGCCTGCAAGGAGAACTGATTCCGGATTGGCTTCAACTTCTCCTGTAGCAGCATAACCATCAGCTGCAACTCCTGAAACCTGATAAATTACAGGTACTCTCTTTGTAGCAAGGATAGTTACATTAACACCTACCGATGTACTGCTGAGCTTCAGATTATCCTTCGGAATCTCCTCACCGTCTGCATCATAAAGATGAATCTCGGCATTGGTTCCGATGTTGGTGGTATAACCAGTAACCTCTACATTAACCGATGCTGTGGCAACACTTCCAACTACAGATTCTGCTCCCGTGATTCTGATCTGGTTCTGATCAGTAACAACATCTCCAATTATATACCCATCAGTCAAGCTACCCGTTGTAGCCGCAGAAAGAGCTATTGTCTTTGAAGCGCGATTCTCTATATTCAGAAGCACCTTATCGCTGCTTCCGGCAATGCTCTGTATCTGATTGCTGTACTTATTGGTGGAGAGCTGAATCTGAACTTCATAAGCACCGTCGACACTTTTGGTCTCCTCAAGATCCGCAACAGCCACAATATTATCTCTGTTAAGTGAATCAACAATTGACCTTGGAGCATAAACAGTAACGGTAGATAGAAGATCGGAATCCTCAAGTATCTCGTACACCTTGTTTTCATCGGTAATGCTGTTGGCATTCCGTAGCTGTACGGATATATTACTGAATCTGACCGAATCTACCGGATCATTGATATTTGTAACCAGGAACCAAAGTAAAGCGGCAAAGAGCAGCGAAGCAATCTTTAGGCCCCAGTTGGCTGTCAAATTGAACTTCTTCATTTCGCCTTTCCTTTCCCCTTTTTGCCCGGCATTATCTTTTTCTTTTTATCCTTTTTACCATCAGCTGCCTTATTCTGAATCTGTCTGAGTCTCTCTTTGAGAGCATCACTATCGAGAGCTCTCTCAAGCTCACCCATATAAGCCACGCTGATCTTACCTGTCTCCTCAGAAACTATGATAGTCAGGGAATCTGTAACCTCAGATACGCCAACGCCTGCACGGTGTCTTGTTCCAAGCTCTTTTCCCAATTCCATATTGTCTGAAAGCGGAAGGTAACATGTGGCTGATGTGATCCTGTCGCCCCTTATGATAACTGCACCATCATGAAGCGGTGTGTTATGCTCAAAAATATTGATAAGGAGCTGACTTGTAACTATGCCATCCACATCAATACCTGTGCGCTCATATTCACTAAGTGATGAAAGCTGCTCTATAACAATAAGGGCACCTGTTCTGACCTTGGCCATCTCAACGCATGCTCTTACTATCTCATTTATGGTCTTGTCCGAAAACCTGCCTTCTTCAGTTGCTTCTGAAAAATTGAACAGTCCGTGGAAAAAATTTCTCCTTCCGATTCCTTCAAGTGCTTTTCGCAGCTCAGGCTGCAGGATAACAACCATGGCTGTTACGGCAATTCCGAATACATTCTGTACGATCCACAAAATAGTGGTCATATTGAAGGCTGCCGCAATAACGATAAACACAATAATAACTACGACCCCTTTTAGAAGGGACCATAGTCTCGTTGTTTTCGCCCAAACCAAAATATGATAGATCAGGAAAGCTATGATCAACATCTCAATGACGTCGAGAGCTCTCACTGTCGGCATATGCAAGCTGGTCAGATTATTTTCAAGGAAAAATCCTATCTGTTGCATTTAAATTCACTCGCCTCTGTCTCTACCTCTGTAATCACGACTAACATTTGACTGGTTAATCTTTTTTACCTGCGGAGCCGGAGTTGAAACCGAAACCTTCGGAACCGCTTTTACATAATAATAATATTCATCATCCTCAAACTGGACTTTCTCAATTCTGGTGTAGTCCAGATTAAATGCAAAGAACTGAATAACAAAAAGTATAAGCACTGCGATTATGGACTTAAGTATAATGCCAAGGAATGAAAGCTCTGTAGTATAGATAAGATCAGCTATAAGAAGAGCAATCACATCTGTGATGGCACCTGCGATGATGGCAATTGTCCAGGAATAATCGACAGACATTCTTCTGATAATGTAAACAACCGCAAGGGTAAGTGCAAAGCATGCCACATACATCCACATCTGCTTATTGGCAAGAAGCTCGGATATGATAGCCTGGAACTGAGTAGCCTTGGCCTCCATATCAGATGCAGTAAGCGCAGTTGCATTCCCCGAAAAGTATGAAATCATAAAAGCTACGATTACACCAAATGACATGGAAATAATGGATACGGGTGATCCGAGAAGTCCAAGAGCTATGGGCATCACATAGGGAAGTCCCAAATAAAAAGCCATTGGTGTAAGCATTACTGCGAGAGTGTCCTTCGGTGAAAATCTGAAATACAGAAGGAACATCATAAGAAAAACAATAAGTGCCACTACCGCACAGGGAAGTGAAAGCTTATATAAATGTGCAAGTATAAAGCCTGTTGACAACAAAACCATGAAATTCGACGGCATTATTGAACACAACAAAGAAGCCATCAAAAGAATTGGCAGCTTCATGAGACTAGTCTGATATCCGATCTTATTGCCTATCATTGTGAAGGCCATCAGTGCAAGGAAAAACTTCCAGACATAGGTAATATAGATTTCAAATTTTATGTAGAAACTCTTGATATATTCTCGTAGTTCAAGTAAAGACGTCATTTTATTATTCCTTTTCGTACATTCTTCCTAATTTTTTGAGGCAGCCGTAATATGCCCTCATGCTTCCACGCATCTTACGATACCGGATGGAATATATGATGAACGAAATCACTGAATATATAACTACAAGAGCAATGTAGTACACAAGATATTTCTTGGCTGTAGCCATAATGTCCGTGTTATAAATATCCTGTAATACATCAGAAAAATGATACATCACATAGGCAGCGACCAGTATCAGATATACAATAGTGGCACTCAAGATTGATTTAAGTACCTGAAATCCAACATAGTCGCTGCGAAAGTATGTATTTATTGCGTTATTCTTTTTCCCCTCATGCTGCTGATATGCAGCCATCCTGGTCATCAGGATCACTCGCTCCTCGTTTAGCATAATCTCCTCACGTCTTCAGGAACTTCATTCCTGAGGTTGAATCAGAAGGCTTCTGCTTCTTGGCAAGTTCTGCTGCCAAAGCCTGCTGACGCTGCTGAACCGTAGCATTCAGTGCATTGGTAACAGTAGCCTTGCACTTCGCGCAAAGTCTTCCTGTCTGAATCCTTGCTCCACAGTTCTCACAGGTAATCTGAATGGGTGAATTCTCTGTAAACATGAGTCTCTCTTCAAGAATCCACTTCTTAAGCTGTTTTGTAGCAACTTCGCAATCTTCAGAAATCTGCTTAAGGCCGCTTCCGGGATTTTCTTCGATGTACTTCTTAACTTCCTGGAATTTCTCCTCGATCTCTTTCTTGCAGACATCACATATCACTTCGCCTGCAATGTAATTGAACATCTTACCGCATCTGGCACAATTCTTGATATTACTCATATTAACCTCCTACTGTGGTGATTATATAATTACACAACCTGGCCTATCGCAAGTGTTACAAAATAGATCCGTTCGACACCCATTCGTCGGAACTCTTTTGCTACAGCATCGATGGTACTGCCTGTTGTATAAATGTCATCAATAAGGATAATACACTTAAATTTTACATCATTTCTTCTTATATTAAAAGCTTTTTTCAAATTGGAACGGCGTCCCTGCTGGTCCAAAAGCTTCATGGGGACTGTGTTTCTGGTCCTAATTATAACATTTTCATAAACTGGTACATTGCATGCTTTGCCAATCGCCTTTGCAAGAACTGCCGCCTGATTGTATCCTCTTTTTCTCATCTTGGCAGCATACATCGGTATCGGAATTATGGCATCCGGGTTAATGGCTTTTATGGTACTGCCAAGATACTTCTTTGCTTTCTCTGCATAGAAATCCGCATACTCCCTTCTGCCTGCATATTTAAACCTGTATATTGAACCCGAAACAGATCTGTATCTGAAAATCGAATAACCTCTGTCAAAACAGTGGGTAGTCTTTACACAATCATCGCAAAACTCCCCGGTCTTATCCTTTATGGGCTTACCGCATTTCATGCAGGTGGTTCTGCCAACGGGCCTTATCTTCTTTTCACATCTCTCATGAATCAGCTTCTCGCCGCGGCGAAGTACATCATCGCACACGGGACATCTTCTGGGATACAGCAGCGAAACAACAAAATCTGCTGCTTTATTCATGTATCTTCATCGCCTCCTCGATTCTGGTCCGCAGCCCTGTATATCTCTTTAGCTGCTCTTCGTTATCTATCATCTCCTGAACAGTGCTGTCACTTCCAAGTACCACCACGCAGCTCCTTGCACGGGTCACTGCAGTATAGAGAAGATTCCTGTTAAGCAGCATCCTGGGGCCTCCAAGGAGCGGCAGAATAACAGCCGGGTACTCAGATCCTTGGGATTTATGGATTGTGATGGCGTATGCAAGCTCCAGCTCGTCAAGCTCAGAAAAAGGATAGGTTACGCATCTTCCCTCATCGAACTCAACTGTCAGCTCACGCATAGGGTTATTGATCTCTTTAATAAATCCCATATCGCCGTTAAAAACACCCATACCGCTGTCCGTAGGAATGCCGTATTTTCCAAGCACTTCCCACTCTGCCTGATAGTTGTTTTTTATCTGCATTACCTTGTCGCCTTCTCTGAAAAGGCGCTCACCGTAGGTGTACTCTCTCTTTTTGTCATCAACAGGATTAAGGTATTTCTGCAGAACAACGTTCAGTGTTTCCGCACCAAGTGAACCTCTCTTCATGGGCGTAAGCACCTGAATATCCCCGCTTGTGGCATTCACATAGCCCGGCAGCTTTTTCTGGATCAGCTCAAGCATGTGCTTGTATATGACATCCGCATTATCTCTTTTTAGGAAAAAGAAATCCTTACTCTTATTGTCCATTGTGATATGCTCGCCCTTTTTAATGTGGTGAGCATTCATTACAATATCGCTCTCCTTGGCCTGTCTGAATATCTTCTGAAGTATAAGCGTAGGAAAAGCTCCTGTGGAAATAATGTCCGACAGCACCTGTCCGGGTCCCACACTTGGAAGCTGGGAGCTGTCGCCCACAAGGATAAGATGAGTCCCGGGAATTACTGCCTTTAAAAGCGCATTAAAAAGATGCATGTCAACCATAGACATCTCATCAATTATGATTGCATCCGCTTCAAGGGGATTCTCCGCATTTTTATCAAAATGAATCCTGTCTCTGCTCTTTTCTCCGTTGTCGTCAGATGCAGGCATTCCGCCCACTCCCAAAAGTCTGTGTATAGTCTGGGCTTCATACCCTGTAGCTTCTGTCATGCGCTTTGCGGCTCTTCCTGTGGGAGCTGCCAGAAGAATATCCATCTGCTCCTGAGCATAATACTGAATAATTGTATTTATTGTGGTGGTCTTTCCTGTTCCAGGGCCTCCCGTTATGATAACAACGCCGTTTTTGGCACTAGCCATAACAGCTTTTCTTTGAAGTTCATCAAGCTCTATGCCTCTGTCCTTCTCGATAGACTTTATCCTTTTTATCAAAGCAGCATCATCTGATGTGACTTCACTTGTAAGATCAAGATTAAGACCTGAAAGCATGGCAGCTATGGACTGCTCCTCATAATAATATGTGGATGCATATACCGCATCATCCCTTAGCACAAGCTTTCTCTCAACCATAAGGTTGTCTATCTGGGTATCGATCAGATCCTCTTCCACCTTAAGAAGCTCCTTGCTTTTACTAAGAAGCATTTTTCTTGGAAGATAACTGTTTCCGTCGGAAGCAGCTTCAAGAAGCGTATAAAGAATACCGCTCCTTACACGATAATCCGAATCTACACTGATTCCCACTCTTGATGCGATCTCATCTGCTGTTTTAAATCCGACGCCTTCGATATCATCTGCCAGTCTGTAGGGATTCTCCTTCATAATCCTATAGACCTGATTGCCGTATTTATCAAAAATCTTCACCGACAAAGTATTGGAGATTCCGTAGCCTGCAAGGAAAACCATGGCTTCGCGCATGTCTCTTTTATCTGCCAGCTGAATTGCAATATCTCTTGCCTTCCTCTCGCTGATACCCTTAATTTCAGCAAGTCTCTCAGGCTCGTCTTCTATTATTCTGAAGGTATCGGCGCCAAACTTTTTCACGATACGTCTTGCCATTGTCTCTCCGATACCCTTGATCGCACCTGAGCCAAGGTATCTCTCTATTGACTCTGCATCATCCGGCACAGATACTTCGTAAGAGCTTACTTTTATCTGCTCTCCATATACAGGATGCTCTGTAAGCTCACCCTCTATCTCGAGGGTATCACCTGTATCCACATCCAAAAATGTGCCGACACAGGTAATCTCCTCACCATCCGAGATAAATACCATTACCCCATAGCCATTCTCGCTGTTCCTGTATATAAAATGGTCTATATATCCTTTTATTTTTTCCATACTTTCTTCCCTGAAAATTTATCCTGTAACATAAAACGAGCTGCCACTTTTTCTAAAAAACATGGCAGCCCGTGGATTATCTTTGAAATGAATTATAAATTGTAATTCCTCTTCATATTCTCATACAACATCTGTGCAAGGCCCGTGCTCTGCTTGTCTGACTGAAGTGAAGATACTTCCTGAATGGTCACATCCTTAAAGTAGTCTACAAGCGTGCCCATTGAACCGGACTCATCCTTGCTGAATACCTTTGCTGTCTTTTCATACCCCTTATAGATCTGCTCCATAAAATATGCTTCAAACTGCTTACAGGCATCCATAAGTTCCTTGTCAGCCTGAGCCTTGTCCTCATCGGTCTTGATCGTTCTGATCCTGGAAGCTGCTGAATTGACTTTATCAACCTGAGCCTGACCGCTGGCATATTGTGATATTCCCGACAGATTCATTGAATTCATGTCTAATGCCATATCATCATCCCCTTAGATTATCTCTTGAGCTGGTTAGCTGTCTGCATCATCTCGTTAGTAGTTGTGATTGCAGTTGAATTCATTTCATATGCTCTTTGTGCAACGATAAGATTAACCATCTCGGTAGCAACGTTTACGTTTGATCCTTCAAGGTATCCCTGAACGATAACACTTCTTCTGATTCCCTGGGTGGTTGCCTCCGGAAGAGGATCACCACTGGCGGGTGTTACTGAGAAGCTGGTGTCACCTGTTCTCTCAAGACCTTCCGCATTTCTGAACTGGAACAGAGCTATCTGTCCAACATCCACACGCTCCTGATTGGCATCAAGATAATATAATGCACCTTCCTGATCGCAGGTGATATCTGTTGCCTTTACGGTCTCATCTGTTACAACAATAGGACCGCCGTCTATTCCAAGAACCGGATTACCTTCTGAAGTTGTAAGCTCCAATGTATTCTGCTCTGTAAGAGCCCAAACGAAATTACCGTTTCTGGTATATCTCGTATTTGCTTCGTTGATATTCTGAGCATCTACGGAATATGCAAAAAATCCGTCACCCTGAATTGCGAATGCAGAGCTTGAATCATTATCCTGCAAACTGCCCTGTGTGAAAAATGAATTGATAGATGATACTCGTACACCAAGACCTACATCTGAATTAACCGGAGATCCTGTATTCTGAACTGTCTTTGTCTTAAGCTCCTGGTAAAGAAGTGACTTAAACTTTGCACTCTGTGCCTTATAACCTGCCGAATTAACATTCGCCAGATTGTTGGCTATAGTATCAACATTTGTCTGCTGCGCATTCATTCCTGATGCAGCTGTCCATAAGCTTCTTACCATATCGTTGCCTCCTAGTTCGTGTATACCCTCAAAAAAACACGCACCTTACCGTTTATTATTTCGTCACATTATTCTGAAATCTTTAGCCTTTATCCATTAATTTTTCCAAGCTGTGTAACAGCAATATTAAGGGTATCATCTTCAGCCTGCATCACTTTGGAATTAGTCTCATAATTCCTTTGAATCGAAATAATGCTAACCATCTCATCAACAACGCTGATATTAGATTTTTCCAAAAATCCCTGATTAACGGTAGCATTAGCCTCGGCTGCTGTGAGGCTCACCACCTGCGCAGGACCGTCGCCTATAATAAAGGCATTATCCTGGTATCTCTGCAAAAATTGGGGATTATCAAATCTTGCAACCTGAATAGTAGTGATGGTATTTCCGTTCTGAGAAATATTACCATCCTGCAATATTGTAGTTTCTTGTGTTGGATCAACCTGAATGGGATTGTTGTTGACATCCAGGACATTGTTACCCTCACTGGTGACCAAATAGCCATCCTGTGTAAGGGTGAACGTTCCGTCTCTGGTATATTTGATAAGTGCTTCTCCCTGAGTAAAGTCAGATGCATAGGAAGTAGCAAAAAAGGCATTTCCTCCGGCTCCCATATTATCATTAACGTCAGCCGAATTCTTATCAGGGAGATTATTATTAATCGCCAGGTCAAAGGTATTGCCTGTGGATTCGAGGCCTCCCTGTTCAAAGTTAGTATATGATCCGGCAAGCTTAACACCGGGATTTATAAGGCCGAGTCTACGCGCGGTCCAGGGCGCATCAGTATAATCCTTGATCTTAAGTCCTAAAAGATCACGGAAAGACCTACTGACTGAGCGTTCCTCCTTGAAACCTGTAGAATTCGCATTTGCAAGGTTGTTCGTCTGGATGTCCATGCGATTCTGCTCGTTAACCATACCTGTATACGCCGTGTACAGCCCTTTTACCATATACTCTTACCCCTATTAAATTATTTTTTAGGTAGTTCTGCTCTCGCTAAGTGTTCAGTTTTCTCTGTAACCAGCAAGGAACTCAACATATCTGCCGGTGCCGATGGCAACTGCTGTCATGGGATCCTCTGCAGTTACAGTGTTGATGCCTGTCTTGGAAGCGATAAGGTCATCAAGTCCTCTAAGAAGACTTCCGCCACCTGTAAGCACAATACCTCTATCTGCAATATCAGCAGCAAGTTCCGGAGGAGTCTTCTCCAAAACGCTGTGAATAGCTTCTACGATCTGAGCTGTTGTCTCTCTGAGAGCTTCCTCTGTCTCTTCTGAAGATACCTTAACAGTCTTGGGAAGACCTGTTACAAGGTTACGTCCTCTTACATCGAGATAGTCTGCCTCTGCTCTGGGATATGCTGCACCAATCTTAATCTTGATATCCTCGGCTGTTCTCTCACCGATAAGAAGATTGTGCTTCTTACGCATATAGCGAACAATAGCTTCATCAAAATCATCACCGGCGATCTTAACTGAAGTACTTACAACAGTTCCGCCAAGTGAAATAACAGCGATATCAGATGTACCGCCACCTATATCTACGATCATGTTGCCGCAGGGCTTTGTAATATCAATACCTGCGCCGATAGCTGCCGCAATAGGCTCCTCAATGATACGAACATCTCTGGCACCTGCCATAAGAGTCGCATCCTCAACCGCCTTACGCTCTACTTCTGTAACTCCACTGGGTACACATACAGCGATAAGAGGCTTTCTGAAGGTTCTGTGTCCGATAGCCTTGGTGATGAAATACTTCATCATCTGCTCTGTTACTTTATAATCTGAAATAACGCCCTGTCTGAGCGGTCTAACTGCAACAATATTACCGGGTGTACGACCAAGCATAAGTCTTGCGTCTTCGCCGATAGCCTTAATCTTCTCAGTGTCTCTGTCATAAGCTACAACTGAGGGCTCTTTAAGCACAACACCCTTTCCACGGATATATACAAGAATGCTGGCTGTTCCTAAATCGATTCCTATATCTGTATACTGCATTTACTCTATTACCCCTTTCTAAAGGTCAAAAGCGCATAATCGCTCACATTAACTGTCATCAAACCATAATTCAATGCAATTATAAACCAAAGGGCAATATTTTGAAATACCAAACACAAAAAAATCATATTAAGGCTAAACTACCTCATAGAGAGTATCGACAACTCTTTATAAAAACTTTATACTTTATATGATATTTTTTTAATCCTTTTCCAGCATTCTTTTGATGTATGCCCCGGTATAGGATTCCTTGCACTTCGCAACCTTCTCCGGAGTTCCGCAGGTAACCACGGTTCCGCCTCCGGATCCGCCTTCAGGTCCCATATCGATGATGTAATCACCGGTCTTAATAACATCCAGGTTGTGTTCGATGACAACCACAGTGTTGCCTGCATCTACAAGATCGTGGAGAATCTTAACCAGCTTCTGGACATCAGCAAAATGAAGTCCTGTTGTGGGCTCATCGAGAATATAAATAGTCTTACCGGTGCTGGCCCTTGAAAGCTCTGTTGCAAGCTTGATTCTCTGCGCCTCACCACCTGAGAGTTCAGTAGAGGGCTGACCAAGCTTTACATAACCAAGACCCACATCATAGAGTGTCTTTATCTTGCGCTTGATGGTCTTAATATTTTCAAAGAAAGGAAGCGCTTCTTCTACTGTCATATCAAGGACATCATAGATGCTCTTTCCCTTATATTTAACCTCAAGAGTCTCCCTGTTATATCTCTTGCCTCCGCAGACCTCGCAGGGTACATAAACATCAGGAAGGAAGTGCATCTCTATTTTGATGATACCGTCACCGCCGCAGGCTTCGCAGCGTCCGCCCTTTACATTGAAGGAGAATCTGCCCTTCTTATATCCTCTTGCCTTGGCATCGGGAGTTCCTGCAAAAAGATCTCTTATCATGTCAAAGACACCGGTGTAGGTAGCAGGGTTAGACCTCGGTGTTCTTCCTATAGGAGACTGGTCAATAGCTATAACCTTATCAAGCTGATCTATACCATCAATACCCTTGTGCTTGCCGGGGATACATCTTGCTCTGTTAAGATCCCTTTCAAGATGCTTATAGAGAATCTCATTTACAAGAGAACTCTTACCGGATCCTGAAACACCTGTAACTATGGTAAGTACTCCCAAAGGGAACTTTACATCGATATTCTTAAGGTTGTTTTCCTGGGCACCCTTTACAGTAAGCCAACCAGTGGGCTTCCTTCTGGTACCCGGAACCTCTATTTTCAAATTACCTGAGAGATACTTGCCTGTTATGGACTCAGGGACCTTCATAATATCCTCTGCCGTACCAACAGCAACGATCTCACCGCCATGGGAACCCGCTCCCGGTCCCACGTCTACAATGTAGTCAGCGGCACGCATGGTATCTTCATCATGCTCAACCACAATAAGTGTGTTTCCAAGATCTCGCAGATTCTTAAGTGTATTAAGAAGCTTGTCGTTATCTCTCTGATGAAGACCGATACTTGGCTCATCCAGGATATAGCATACTCCGCAAAGTCCCGATCCGATCTGAGTAGCCAGACGAATTCTCTGAGCTTCACCACCTGAAAGAGTTCCTGTAGCTCTGGACAGAGACAGGTAATCCAGACCTACATCTATAAGGAAACCAACTCTTGCTCTTATCTCTTTAAGAACCTGGGCACCAATCATCTCCTGCTGCTTTGTAAGAGATAGATTCTGAAGATAATCACTGAGTTCACCTATGGACATGGAAGTGATCTCAAAAATATTCTTATCGTCAATGGTAACCGCCAGAGATTCGGGCTTAAGTCTCTGACCCTTACAAACAGCACAGGGAGTTATTCGCATGTACTGTTCATACTCTGCCTTTTGCTGCTCGGAATAGGTCTCGCGATATCGCTGCTCGACATTTTTTACAAGTCCGTCGAAGGTTATGGGATATTTACCCTCACCTCTCTGACCCTTATATTCAACGGTAACCTCTCTGTCGGCGCCGTTTATCAGCATATCCTGAACCTTGGCAGAGAGCTTTTCAAAAGGAGTATCAAGCTTAAACTTATATTCCTTGGCAAGAGCCCTCAGGATAGCATTGGTAAAGCTTCCTTCCTTCGAAGAAGATGCCCAGCCAGTCACCTGAAAGCACCCTTCATTAATAGAAAGACTCTTATCAGGGATCATGAGGTCAGCGTCAAATTCCATCTTGTAGCCAAGACCTGTACACTCAGGGCAAGCGCCAAAGGGATTATTGAAGGAAAAACTTCTGGGTGCTATCTCCGGAATACTTATTCCGCAATCAGGGCAGGCAAAATTCTGGCTAAAGCTCATGGTCTTGCCATCTATTACATCAACATCAAGAAGCCCCTCTGCAAGATTCAAAGCACTCTCAATTGAATCCGTAAGTCTGCCTCTCATCTCATCTGGATTATCTCTTATGATAAGTCTGTCCACGATGATCTCTATGCTGTGCTTAATATTTTTATCAAGCTTGATCTCTTCCGAAAGGTCGTACTGGCTACCATCAACACGTACACGTACAAAACCCGCGCGCTTAGCTCTGTCAAAAACCTTGGCATGTTCACCCTTCCTGCCACGGACAACCGGTGCAAGAACCTGGAACTTGGTTCCTTCAGGAAGAGAGAGAATCTGATCTGCCATTTCATCAACGGTCTGTCTTCTGATCTCACGACCACAATTAGGACAATGAGGTATACCTATACGGGCATATAAAAGTCTGAAATGATCATAGATCTCCGTTACTGTTCCCACTGTGGATCTGGGGTTCCTGTTGGTGGATTTCTGATCGATGGAGATCGTGGGAGATAGTCCGTCAATCTTCTCAACATCAGGTTTATCCATCTGTCCAAGGAACATTCTTGCGTATGAAGACAGTGACTCCATATATCTGCGTTGTCCCTCAGCGAAAATAGTATCAAAGGCAAGGGATGATTTTCCCGAGCCCGAAAGACCTGTAAAAACAGTAAGAGTCTCCCTTGGAATATTTACATCAACGTGCTTTAAGTTGTGCTCATTGGCGCCTCTTACCCTGATATAGTCATGGATATCCGTAGGTAAAATACGCTTGGATGAGGTGTTTTCTTTTGTCATGTGTGAATTATCTTCTCTCATAATGCTCCTTATGGCATCTCATTTAGCCTGAAAATTCTGTAAGTTCCGATTGGGCGTCATTTTCCGCCTGTAAGCTCAAGTAAGTTCTTCTTAAGATCAATCATCTGATCACGCAACATTGCTGCTGACTCGAAGTCCAGCTCAGCGGCTGCCTTCTTCATCTTCTTCTGAACTTCTCCAATAAGCTTCTCCAGCTCATCTCTGTTCATGGACTCAGGATCCTTCTCAAACTGTACCTCCTGTTTTGCAACAGCTTTGCTGATACTGATAAGATCTCTGACTGCCTTCTTAATAGTCTGAGGTGTGATACCATGCTCATCATTGTACTGCTGCTGAATCTTCCTTCTGCGCTCTGTGATCTCTATGGCGTTCTTCATGGAGTCCGTCATATTGTCCGCATACATTATAACGCGGCCTTCAGCATTTCTCGCAGCTCGTCCGATGGTCTGAATAAGTGACGTCTCAGAACGAAGGAAGCCCTCCTTGTCGGCATCGATTATGGCAACAAGTGAGATCTCAGGAATATCAAGTCCCTCCCTCAGAAGGTTGATTCCCACAAGAACATCAAAAACATCAAGTCTCATATCCCTGATGATCTCTGCTCTCTGAAGAGTATCTATATCGGAGTGCATATACTTTACTCTGATTCCTGTCTCTGCCAGGTACTCAGTAAGATCCTCAGCCATCTTCTTGGTAAGCGTCGTAACAAGAACCTTGTTCTTCTTATCAGTCTCTTTATTGATCTCCGTAATAAGATCATCGATCTGACCTTCCACAGGTCGTACCGAAATCTCAGGATCAAGAAGTCCCGTAGGTCTTATTACCTGCTCTGCTCTAAGAAGCTCGTGCTCCTCCTCGTAAGGGCCGGGCGTCGCAGAACAGAAAAGCATCTGATCTATACGTGACTCAAATTCTTCAAAATTAAGAGGTCTGTTATCTAAGGCTGACGGAAGTCTGAAGCCATAATCCACCAGCGTATTCTTACGGGATCTGTCTCCGTGGAACATAGCACCTATCTGCGGAATCGTCATGTGGGACTCATCCACTATAATAAGGAACTCTCCGTCAAAGAAATCCATAAGCGTAAGAGGCGTTGCTCCGGGCTCCATGAAATTCAGATGTCTTGAATAGTTCTCAATACCGGAGCAGAAGCCTGTCTCTCTTAGCATCTCCACATCAAAATTAGTGCGCTCCGCAATACGCTGAGCCTCTATAAGCTTATCCTCGCTCTTGAAAAATCTGACACGTTCCTCAAGCTCAGCTTCTATATTCTTGCAGGCAAGATTGATCTTCTCCTGAGGCACAACATAGTGTGACGCAGGATAGATCATTACGTGAGAAAGTTCTTTTTTTACAACTCCCGTTACAGGCTCTATCTCGCAGATTCTGTCTATCTCGTCGCCAAAAAGCTCTATTCTGATCAGATAGTCATCTGCCTGAGCAGGGAAAACTTCTATGGTATCTCCGCGAACCCTGAAATTACATCTGTTTATATCAAGATCATTCCTGTCATACTGAATAGCCACCAGGTCTCTGATAATATCGTCCCTGCTTTTCTCCATACCGGGACGCAGCGAAATAGACATACCCTTGAATTCCTCGGGGCTACCAAGACCATATATGCAGGAAACACTGGCTACAACTATGACATCCTTCCTCTCGGTAAGGGATGCCGTAGCAGACAGTCTAAGCTTATCGATCTCATCATTTATGGAAGAATCCTTGGCTATATAAGTGTCCGTCTGAGGAACGTAAGCTTCAGGCTGATAGTAGTCATAGTAGGATACAAAATACTCAACTGCATTCTCAGGGAAAAATTCCTTGAACTCACCGTAAAGCTGTCCTGCCAGAGTCTTATTATGGCTGATAACAAGCGTAGGCTTATTAAGTGCCTGAATTACATTAGCCATGGCAAAGGTCTTACCCGAACCGGTAACACCCTGCAGGGTCTCAAACTGATTACCGCTTTTAAATCCATCCACCAGTGCTTTAATAGCCTGAGGCTGGTCGCCTGTAGGTTTGTAATCTGAACGTAATTTAAAGTCCATATTTATAAAAGCTCCCTATTATGCAATGCAAAAATCATCAAAAGCCTTAAACCACGCACATTTCCATACTTCTAAGCAAGTTTTGACTGCGCGGCATACTACCTATAGTTTACTATTTAGCGAAGCTAATGTCCACTGATTTTAGAACATTCGTTCTATTCCGCACCAGGTCTGTTTTCTCATACTAATAAAGATTTCTATTACAAATTCTGCCTGATTTCTAAAAATCTATCGTATCGCAGGTCTTTACTATATCCAGGAAAAGCCACGGTTTTTCAGGCATTTTCCCATCTTCAGACTTCTTTCCAAACAAAATCCCGGCTTCACCCATTATCTTATCACTGTTCCATATAAGTCTCCCAAGAAGCACACTGATAATTCCATATATCGCACTGATTTTCCCCATAAAAAACATAAGGATAAACACAGCTGACAAAACAAATAATATAAAGCCCACAATTAGCCCTGCCGCTATAAAGCGCTTCCTTTTTGCAGCATTCTTTTCACATGAAAGAAGCGCAGCCTTAACCTCTCTACAGCTACAATATCTTGCACTCTTCCTTACATCGGTACATCTTTCTATGACCTTCTTCAGCTCATCAACAATAAACCCATCCATGCGATCTTCCTTTATAACCGCATCAAGGGTTCTCCCAAGAAGATAAATATCTGTCTGCATGCTCTCACTAACAAGACCGCCGTACTGTTCAGGAGCCGCATATCCTTTTGTACCTGCACCGTTTGCCGAATCTGCAACATCGCCGTCATTATAGCCACTAAGAATTCTTGCAGTTCCAAAATCAATTAAACAGATTTCACCGGACTGCCCTAGCATCACGTTAGATGGCTTTAGATCAAGATAAAGCACCCTTGGAAAGCCCTCGTGAAGGCTGGTCAGAATATCACACAGAGCCGTTCCAAGCTCTATGGTTTTCTTAGCATCAAGCTCCTTTTTTCCAAAGGTTCTGCCCTTAATATATTCCATCACATAGAAGGAATCGCCCTTTCCAAGGAGCCTTGGAACACCCTTTACGCCTTTGTCTTTTAGCGCCTCCAAAATACGCATCTCACCAAGGAGTTGTCTTTTTGCCTCGAATAGAGCATCCCCTCTTTTAGAATCCGTAAGCATTTTTACTGCAACAGCCCTGCCATCAGCCACGCTTCTCCCAGCGTACACTTTGCTCATCCCGCCTTTTCCAATGCATTCATCCATTATGTAGTTTTTGCCGTCATAAGTAGTAATTTTCATTTTCATCTGATGCACAGCGCCGCAGCACTGCGAGGTCTCTCCTCTCCCTTCCCAATAAGGCTCCGGGACATAAAGCCCAGCGCATATTCCATATATTCACTGTCCACACACATCTGAGGGCTCAGGTTCCCAATAATCTCTCTGTCAGATAATCTCTCTGAATATGAGTCCGTAGAAATCAGAATAGTGCAACCTTCCGTAAGTCTTCCTTTTAGTCCAAATGCCTCTTTATGAAAATATCCATCTCCGGGCCTATCAATTATTTTCTTATTCCTTACTCCAATTTTTGCAATTTGCCTGCCGCAATTACTCAGGATAAAATAATCGGCTCCGCGAAAGAACATAATGCTCAGCTTATTTTTTGAAGAAAGCCTCTTATCGAAAAATAACTCTTTGCAGCTATCATATAAATCCGAAGGCTCGACCTCCTCGAAGATCTCTTCTAATGTTCTTATAACGTGGTCACTTAGCTTTGCTCCCCTCCTGTTTTTAGAAAAAGGAGTACAAAGAGCCATCATAACAACACTTTCTTCGCCCACGCGCCTTCCTTTTATCATAAGGCCGTCAGAATTCTCAGCATACGCACCATGCTCACGGACTACCGCAGCATAATAATTCATACTAATTTCCTTTCAAAACTAATTGAAAAATATTCAGCGAATCACCGAACTGAAAAACCAAGAATAAAGATATGCGAATGAATATACACAAAAATTATCCGGTTGTAAATACCCTTTGGAAAAACTACAATAAACTCGAGATTTATTCCTCACTTAATAACAAGGAGAAAATTTATGAAAAAAGCACTTGCCGTACTTTTATGTACAACTCTTACAGCTGCATCCTTAAGCGGCTGTGGTATGATTGGGAAACTTACCGGTTCATCTAATGATACGGACGCAGAATCAGAAGGATCTAATTTTATAAATAAGATCAAGGATGGTCTGTCTGAGGAGTCAGGAGAAACAGCGGAGGAGTCTGCAGAAACAGTTACAGAAGAGCCTGAATCTGAAACAGAAACATCAACTGATACAGAAGCGGAGGATCAGCAGAATAAAGATACCGCAGATGATACTGCAGCAGATGAAAACGATACAGCTTCTGAGTCTAAGCCCAAAACACCTACCTACAAAATAGCCAAAAAGTATTTTACATACACATACGATGGTGATCTTAAATTCAGTAATCCGGAAAACGACTACGCTAACGGTGTTCTCATCACTGCTCAAGATGCCTTTGTAGTCATGGATGACAATTGCAAAAATGATTATCCGGAGCTTTACAATGCACTTAAGGAAAGAGCTCAGGTAAAATCAAGTTCAGGCTTTGATGACTGGGCAGCTGAAGCTAAAGGCCAATACGAGGACGCCATTCAAAATGATTACTCCTTCTTTGGCCCCTGGACCATGACGCAGGATTACTATTTGACAAGATCCGACGAGACAGTTCTTAGCATTTACGATTATTCCAGCGATTACCAGGGCGGCGCCCATGGAATGTACGGTGCTGTCGGTATAAACTACGACGTGCAGACAGGAAAAGAACTCACACTGAGTGATGTTGTGCAATATTCCAAGGAAGAACTTGATAAAATTATTAAAGAAAAGCTCTATGAACTTCCTGATACAAACGATGGATACTGGGAGCTTGATGAAACATTGGCAAAATACAAACTTGATGCTTCTGATTCAAATGATGGGTATAACTACAAGTGGTATCTTAGCAACGATGGGCTTCATATAATTTTCAATCCTTATGAAATCGCTGCCTATGCATACGGCATGATAGAGGTTTCCATAGGCTATAACGAGTATGACGGTCTCATAAATGAAAAGTTCATGCCGGAGGAAGGTCGCGGATACATATCCCACTCTGACATCGGTCTCTACAATGCAAAATGGGCAGGTGACATAAAGGTGCGACACCTGGAATTCGAAGGCACAGAAGACAATGAATACGGCGATTATGCCGAGAGTCTTTCACTTGTTGATGGAGATAAAAAGGTCACTGTTCCCGCAAGCTTTGAAGTGGACTACGACAGCATCGTCACCTACAATGTTAAAACAGATGACGGAAAAGAATATATCTATGTTACAGTCCCTGACTACAATGACTATTATGCTCTTTTCGTATTTGATGTTTCAGGAAACGAATTCAAGGCTGCTGAGCCGGAGTACTTCCACTATGCAGGAGAGGATTACGGCAACGATTACTTCGCAGAAGCCCTCTTATCCGATCCCGACAACATGCCCTTTGCCATTGTTTCAGACTGCTTTGGAACAATGAACATCTACAACAGCTACAAGGTTGGTGATGACGGAAGGCCGATACCTACAGAGCCTGTCTACACTGTTGGTTCCTACTGCTCTCCGAATGCCAAGTCAAACTCATACATAAAGGGCGACATCGTGGATGAAGACGGAAACGTCATCATTGCCGACGAAATCATAAAAAGCGGCGAAACCTTCGAGCCTATAAAAACCGACAACAAGAGCTATGTGGACTGCAGACTTGGAGATGGCAGAATCGTCCGCCTTACACTTACGTCAGCATCTTATCCTGTTTCAATCCGGGAAGGTGAGCTTGAAAAGGTATTTGATAACATAGTTTATGCAGGCTAAAAGCCGGGTTCAGGCCATTTACCCTGACAATTAAATCTCGTAACATGGAAAAACTCCGATGCTTCAATCGATGAAACACCGGAGTTTTTATTTGGAGTCTTTGTATTAGGAATACTTATTTAACTTCGTCTGTTGAGCCGTCCTTGTGAACAACCTCAAGCTTGCATCCAAGACCGAATGCTGCTACAGCGCCTGCAATAAGTGCCCAGGGAGCAGCTGCAAGACCAAGAACGCCACCAATAATACCAACATTTACAGGAACGCTGAGAACGATTTCATCATCCTTGCGAATCTGGATTCTGTCAACGTTTCCTTCCTCAACTGTCTTCTTAAGCTTATCGATGAGCCCCTTAATGTCCTCGCCGATATCCTTTGTGTCAGGCTGAATGAGCTTAATTGCTTCATCAACATTTCCTTCGGTTCTCTCAAGCGCATCCTTAGCAACCTTGTACTCAACGCCTGTAAGCTCCATTACCTTTTCGATTGCCTCTAATGTAATCATTCTTTTCTCCTCTCTGCAAAGCATCGTCTTTGCAAACAAAATTTTTTCAAATCCATTAACCATAATTGGTTTTCTTATGATTGTATTATATGACAACTCTGGTGTATGTTATACATATAATAGAGCAAATAATTTAAATTTATTTTACTTATTTTGAAAAATAGCTCAGAGGTGTCATCATGGATGAACAGACTTTGATAAGAAAAATGTCCAGAGTGGGCGTACTTGGCAACATTGTACTGGCCGCATTTAAGCTGATCGCAGGCATTCTTGGAAAATCCGGGGCCATGGTATCAGATGCTGTACACTCACTCTCCGACGTTCTGGCAACCATAATCGCATATATCGGTGTAAAGCTGGCAGGCCAGGAGGAGGATGCGGAGCACCCTTACGGCCATGAGAGATTCGAGTGCGTGGCATCACTTATATTGGGGCTTATCCTTGCAGGAACAGGTCTTGGCATAGGTTATAACGGTGTCAAAATGCTGCTTTTTGAAAAGTCAGCAATCGAAGTGCCAACCATACTGCCGCTTATTGCAGCCATAGTATCAATCGCAGTAAAAGAGGGAATGTTCTGGTATACAATGCACTACGCCAGAATTCTTGACTCTCCTGCTTTCAAGGCAGATGCCTGGCACCACCGCTCAGATGCGTTATCATCAGTTGGTTCCTTTATCGGTATAGGTCTTGCAAGACTTGGTTTTCCCTTCATGGATCCAATCGCAAGTATACTTATATGCGCTCTGATTCTAAAGGTAGCCTACGACATCTTAAAGGATGCCCTGAATAAAATGCTGGATACATCCTGCGATGCCACATACGAAGGGAAGCTCCGGTCCTTTATTTTGGAACAACCCGGCGTACTTGGAATAGACCTTCTCCATACAAGACAGTTTGGAAATAAGATTTACGTAGACTTAGAGATCACCGTTCAGCGAGATATCACATTGGTTTATGCCCACGCCATTGCAGAGCATGTTCACAGTAATGTAGAGAAAAATTTCCCTAACGTAAAACACATAATGATTCATGTTAATCCTGAACCGGCAAAAGATTAAAAATGCAGCACACATAGCTCCTTGCCATGTGTGCTGCAATTTTATATCATCAGCTCATTTTTGATACGTGCTCGAACTCTTCTGTAATCTTATTATCAGGTGCAGGAGTGATAAGGCTCACCACCACGATTACGATAAGTGCTACAAGGAAAGCAGGTGCAAGTTCGTAGAGGTCCCATACACCGCCCATGGGACGAACCATGTACTTCCAGATAAATACCATGGCGCCGCCAGCGATCATACCGGCTACTGCGCCGAACTTATTGGTGCGTTTCCAGTAAAGTGACAAAAGCATAATAGGTCCAAACACTGCTCCGAAGCCTGCCCATGCAAAGGATACGATTCCAAATACTGAGCTGCCGGGATTCCATGCAATTACTACGCCAAGAACTGCTACCGCAATAAGTGTTGCTCTTGCTGTAAGCATAGCTGCTGCCTCTGACAGATTGATTCCAAAGGTCTCCTGAATCAGGTTCTCTGATACTGATGATGAAGCTGCTATAAGCTGTGAATCTGCTGTAGACATGGTTGATGCCAGGATTCCTGCAAGAACCATACCTGCAAGAAGTGCAAATATAAATCCGTGTTCACTTATCTGTCTTGCAAGAACTACGATAAGAGTCTCAGCAAGGGATGAGCTTGTGGGATTTTCAGGATCAATGAGGTTTTCAAGAACGCCGCCTGTTGTCATTGCTCTGCCTACTACTCCGAGAACAACAGCGATTCCAAGGGAGAAAACAACCCATACAGATGCGATTCTTCTTGAAAGCTTAAGCTCGCTGGATTTTCTGATAGCCATAAATCTGAGAAGAATGTGCGGCATTCCGAAATATCCAAGGCCCCAGCAGAACATTGTTATCTTATTAAAAATACCATAGGGATTAGCTGCATTTGCCACATTGTCGTGGGTTGCACTCATGTTAAGGAATCCGGGAAGACTCTGTGCATTTGCGATTACATTGCTAGCACCGCCTGCTGTTACAACGCCGTATCCAAGTACGAAGAAAAGTGCAACAGTCATGACTATTGACTGGATAAAGTCAGTCTTGGATGCAGCAAGGAATCCGCCTGTTGTGGTGTAACCAACGATGATTACAGCAGATGCGATCATTGCCAGCTGATAATTGATTCCGAAAAGTGATGAGAACAACTTTCCGCAGGCTGAGAATCCTGAAGCTGTGTAAGGTACGAAGAACACGATAATGAACAGAGCACCGATACAGAGCAGGATATTGTTTTTATCATCAAATCTCTTTTTGAAATAATCAGGTATTGTGATGGCATCAAGCTTCTCTGTGTAGTTACGAAGCCTCTTCGCTGTAAAAAGCCAGTTCAGATATGTACCTGCGATAAGACCAAGGCAGGTCCAACCGGCATCAGCTATTCCGGAAAAATAAGCAAGTCCCGGAACACCCATCAAAAGATAAGAACTCATATCGGAAGCCTCTGCGCTCATAGCTGTAACGAAGGGACCGAGCTTTCTTCCTCCAAGATAGAAATCCTTAACATCATTTGTGGATTTGGAAGCGACGAATCCGACAAGAAGCATGCCTGCCAGATAGACCAGAATCGAGATAATAATTCCTAATTGCGATGTAGACATAATTTCCTCCCCAAAAAACTTTTTTAGTAGTTTACCACAATAAAGTGATGAAGTATAGACCCAAATTTAAAGCCCCGATCATTTCTGAACGGGGCCCATAAAAGTCAATATAATCTTATTTAATCAGCTTATTTGCTACTCTCTTCTCGTTAATACCAAATGTATTGTAGTGCTCAAGGAGCTTTGCAGGATCTGCGCCAAAGGCTTCCTGAAGATCCTTATAATTGGTGTAGTAGTTGTAAGCATTAAAATCTGCTGTGTTGCCACTGAAGGTCTTGAGCGCATTTATCTGTGCT
Source organism: Butyrivibrio sp. AE3006 (assembly GCF_000424165.1). Classification (NCBI taxonomy): domain Bacteria; kingdom Bacillati; phylum Bacillota; class Clostridia; order Lachnospirales; family Lachnospiraceae; genus Butyrivibrio; species Butyrivibrio sp. AE3006. The sequence goes on from NZ_KE384145.1 coordinate 238,581, forward strand.
TCCTGCTGTGCCTTAAGAGCAGCTGCAGCGGGATCGGGATTCTGCACATAAACCTCTATGCAGTCGTGATGATCATAGGTAGTTCCATCTTCATCAGTTGAATAAAAATGGAAGAATACATTCTTGGTTGTCTCATCGGGACCGATATGAAGTCTCACATACTCAGAGCCCTTCTTGAAGGTGCACTCCATATATGTGCCCTTACTGGTATGGTCGCCAATGTAATAAGTATAGTCGGTATTAGCTCTTACCCAGACATCCTTATAGGTTCCGGCATCCATCTTGAAAACTGTTTCGCCAAAATCAAAATAATCAGGAATCTCACTGTAAGCAAGTGCCGTATTGCTTGTCAGAGCAAAAAGAAAAAGTGCTGCAGAAAAAGTACATAAAATGCGTTTTACGATTTTTTTCATAAACTCGTCCTTGCCCCGCAGATAGCCAGGGTATTTCCTTTCTTATAAATGTAGTAGGCAGTTATTACATCTCTATTATAGCTTTGGCATAATGCTTATGCACATTAAATTTTCATGAACTACCTCCACCGACTCTGCGTCGGAAGAGGTTTCTGTTATGCCGCAGAGCGGCATGAACCTTTGGGATGCTTAACGCATCCCAAAGAACAGGGCATGTCCACTATGCCCCTATCCCATTGGGTTACCTTTGGGAATACTTTTCTTAAGATATTTGCAGCTCCGTTTATGTCTGCATTTGTTATTGTCCCATCGTAGTGCCTGTAGAGTCCACGCTTTATCCTTTTTCCCGAAAAAACATAGTCAGCCTTACTTCCCTTTTTATACACAGGGATCTCATCCATCGCAAGGAAATCCGCTTTGGATGTATAGCTCTCTTCCGTAAGCGCAAACCTTATCCCGTATTCAGCAAGCTTATATCTCAGCATATCT